>JAEYOU010000574.1 GCA_023411405.1 Pseudomonadota bacterium
CCGCAGTCCACCGCGAGGGCCCGCACGCGCTCCGCGGGCGAGTGCGGCGCGAGCGGCACCGGGACGGCGCCGTGGAGGAGGAGGCCGAAGAAGGCGTGGAAGAAGAGCGGGCCGTTGCCGCACAGGAGCAGCGCGTGCGCGCCCGGGGGGACGCCGAGCTCCTCGAGGCGCGCCCGGAACCGCCGCGCGCCGTCGAGCACGTCGCGGTACCGGTGCGCCTCGCCCTCGAACCAGAAGAAGACGCCGTCGGGGGTGGCGCCGGCGCGGGCGAGGAGGATGTCGGCGAGGTGCTCCATGGCGGCGGCTCAGGCGACCTGCTTGCGGAGGAGGAGGGCGGCGCAGCTGCCGCCCGTGTCCGCGGTGCTGACGAGGACGTGCGCGCCGGCCGGGATCCGGTCGTCGGCGAGCGCGGCGGCCGCCGCGACCGCGCCCTGCGCGGCCGAGAGGAACCCGAACCGCGGGTACAGGCGGTGGACCTCCGCCCCGGGGAACGCGGCGCCCTCGTCCAGATCGGCCTTCTGCGCGGAGAACACGTGGGCCACCGCGTCCACCGCCCGCGCGCCGGCCTGGGCCCGGAGACGCTCCAGGATCGTGCCGAACGCGAGGGGCTTGTCCGGGCAGAAGGCGCTCGCGCACCCGAGCACCTCCGCGAGCGGCTGCGCCCCGCGGCGCTCCGCGTCGTCGCGCCGCTCGAGCGCGAAGACGGCCGCGCCCTCCCCGAGCACGGGCGCGGGGGTGCCGAGCCGATCGCACGCCTTCTGGTGCGCGAGCGACCAGATGTCGCTCAGCTCGTGCGTCCCGCCGACCACCATCTGCCGCGCCCGCCCGCGCCGGAGCCGCCCGAGGCCGGCGCCGAACGCGAGCACCGCCGACGGCTCGTCGTTGGAGAGGGTGACGCAGCTCTCCTTGAACGCGTAGCGGATCGCGGCGTAGCTCGCGGCCGCGCAGAACACCGTGTTGGGGAAGAGCGTGGGCACGACGAACTGCGGCGCCCGCACGCTCTCCATGTCGAAGTCCGCGATGCTCTTCAGGGAGCCGAGGGTGCCGAGCGCGATCCCGACCTCCTCGTCGGCGAGCGCGCGCCGCCGCGCCTCCGGCCCGGCGAGCCCCATCTCGCGGTAGAGGAGCTCGGTCGCGGCGAGGAGCAGCAGCGTGGATCGATCGCAGGTCTTGAGCCCCTTCTTGCCCAGCAGCGCCGCGAAGTCGAAGGCGGGGACCTCGCCGGCGACGTCGCGGCGGTAGTGGGGGCTCCGGAAGAGCGTCAGGGGCCGGAGGCCCGAGGCGCGCCCCCGGTAGGCCCGGGTGAACTCCTCGGCGCCGCTGCCGATCGCGGACACGACGCCCCAGCCGGTGATGACCACGTCGTTCATCGCTTCACTCCGGGCGCTTCAGGACGAGGCAGGAGTTGTTCCCGCCGAAGGCGGAGGACGTCTTGAGCACGTAGCGGACCGGCATGTCGCGGCCGACGTTGGGCACGCAGTCGACCGCGCAGTCCGGGTCCGGGCCGAGGTGGTTGCGCGTCGCCGTGACGTGCTGGTGCTGGAGCGAGAGGACCGCGGCGACGCACTCGATCGCGCTGGCCGCGCCCATCGGGTGGCCGGTCATCGACTTGACCGCGGACACCGGGATCCCGGCCAGCGCGTCGCCGAACACGTCGCGGAGCGCGCGCGACTCGGTGACGTCGTTGGTGGGGGTGCCGGTGCCGTGCACCGAGACGAAGCTGATCGCCGCGGGCTCGAGCCCGGCGTCCTCCAGCGCGGCGCGCGCGCAGCGCGCGATGCCGAGGTCGTGCGGCTGCGTGATGTGGTGCGCATCGCAGCTCTCGCCGTAGCCCACGATCTCGGCCAGCACGGTCGCCCCGCGCGCGCGGGCGTGCTCCAGCGACTCGACGAGCAGCGCCGCCGCGCCCTCGCCCGGGATCATGCCCCGGCGATCGCGGCTGAAGGGCCGGGGCACGTCCGGCGAGATCGCGCCCAGGCGGCAGAACCCCGAGAACGCGTACCGCGAGAACGCGTCGGAGCCGCCGGCGAGCATCGCGTCCGCCTCCCCGGCCTCGATGCACCGCAGCGCCTGGCCCACGGAGAAGTTCCCGGCCGCGCAGGCGTTCGACACCATGAGGTTCGGCCCGTAGAGGCGGAACGCGCGGCCGACCGCCTGCGGGATGGTGTGGGGCAGGTAGTCGAGCGCGGCCTCGCCCGGGAGCGCGCCTGCGCCGTCCCGGGCGACGCTGTCGGTGATCGCCTCGAGCGCCCACGACTCGCCGATGGTCGTGCCGATCGCGACGCCCACGCGGAACGGGTCGATCCCGCCGAGCGCGGCCTGGTCGAGGCACTCGCGCGCCGCCACCAGCATGAGCTGCTTGGCGCGCCCCATCGCCGCGGCCTCGGGGACGTCCGGGAGGAGCTCCGCGACCGAGAAATCCCGCACCTCGCCGCCGCGGTGCCGCTCGAAGGGCGCGGTGTCGAACCGCCGGATCGGGGAGATGCCGTCCCGGGCCTCGCAGAGCCCGCGCCAGAACGCGTCCTTCCCGGTCCCGATCGCGGAGACCACGCCCAGCCCCGTCACCACGTACCGCCGCCGCGCGCGCGTCATGCCTCACTCCTCTCGTCGTGCCGTCCGACGACGATCTCCGCCCGGCACACCGTCCGCCCCGCCACCCGGCACCGGCCGGCGTAGATGGAGAGGGTGTCGAGCCTCCGCACCACCTCGACCTCCGTGAGGACGTCCGCCGGCGGGCGCACCGGCGCGGCGAAGCTGCACCGCTCCACCCGCGCCAGCACCGGCGTGGCCGCCGCGGTCCCGGCCGAGCGCTGCGCCAGGAAGCAGGCGGTCTGGGCGATGTTCTCGATCAGGTAGATCCCGGGCACGATCGCGTTCCCCGGGTAGTGGCCCGCGACGAAGTGCTCGTCGGTGCGCGCGCGCCGGATCGACGTGCAGCGCACCTCGGGCTCGAAGGCGACGATCCCGTCGAGGAGCAGCATCGGCGGGCGGTGCGGCACCCAGCGCGTGATCTCCTCCGCGCCGAAGAGGACCGCGGACGGGACCACCTGCGCACCCATCGTCGACGAACGCATCGCGACCACCTCCCGCGGGCGCGGCCCGCGCCAGCAACGCTCTCTCCGTGTGGCTGCCGCGGTGTTACCAGCTTCCGGTTCGAGTACGCAACACGGATTAAAGAACACTCTAAAGTTTTGATGTGACCGTTCCGCGACGCTTCACCCCGCGCGGAGACGACGCAGCGAAGCCCCTGCGCGCCAGGCGGCCCGGCGCGCGCCCGGACGCAAAACGTGCAGGATGGACGCGTGCTGCGACCAGCCGGCGCGCGCCCGGACGGGGCTAAATTTGTAGTGGTCTTCAATTCCTGAGGCATGCTGTATCCTGATCGTGGTAGAGGAAGCCGGACCACACGTGCCGCTGCCGCGCGCGGCCAGCGAGGAACCACCGGTGCGGAACGACCTCACGGAAGCCCTGGCTTCGTTGCGGATCCAGCGGGACGCGGAGACCGCGGCGCCGGCG
>JAEYOU010000668.1 GCA_023411405.1 Pseudomonadota bacterium
CTGCTGGACGGGCCGGGCGATTCGCGACCGGCCCCCACGTCCGCGGCCGAGGCGCTCGGGGAACTCGCGTTCGTCGACGCGTGGCTCGACGCGGCGGTGGCGGCCGCGGTCGCCCGGCTGGACCGCGGCGCCGCGGAGGCCGCCGAGGTCGCGCGCGCCTTCGAGGCGAAGTTCCGCACCGTGCGCGACTCGATCGACGAGGGGTTCTCGATCGTGGAGGTCCTGTTCGAGGGGGAGCGGGCCGCCGACCTCCGGTTCCTGGAGGTGAACTCCGCGTTCGAGCAGCAGACCGGGCTCGGGGCCGTGGAGGGCCGCCGGGCGCGGGAGCTCACGCCCGACCTCGAGGAGGACTGGTTCGAGGTGTACGGGCGCGTCGCCCGGACGGGAGAAGGGATCCGGTTCGAGCTCATGTCCGGTCCGCTCGGGAGGCGCTTCGACGTGTTCGCGTTCCGCATCGGCGCGCCGGAGGATCACCACGTCGCGAGCCTGCTCAGGGACGTGACCGAGCGCCACCGCGCCGAGCAGGTGCTGCGAGAGAGCGAGGAGAAGGTGCGCGCGCTCGCGAACGCGATGCCGCAGATCGTCTGCGTCCTCGGGCCCGACGGCACCCCCGAGTACGTCAACCCGAGCTGGACCGCGTTCTCCGCGCTCGACCTGGAGGGAACCCGGCGCGCCGGATGGGAGGGGTTCGTCCATCCCGACGACCTCCCGGCCGCGCGCGCGTGCCGCCAGCGGGCGCTGCGGTCCCTCGCGCCTGCGGACGTCGAGCTCCGCTACCGCGCCGCCGACGGGAGCTACCGCTGGTTCCTGAGCCGCCTGGCGCCCATCGTCGAGCGCGGGCGGGTGATCCGGCTCGTCGGCGCGGGCATGGACATCGAGGATCGGCGCCGGTTCGAGCAGGAGCTTCGCGAGCAGCTCGCGCTCAGGGATCAGCTCTCGAAGGTCGCCGCCTCGGTCCCGGGCGTCGTGTGCTCGTTCCGGCTCGGGCCGGACGGTCGGATGTCGATGCCGTTCAGCGCGCCGGCGATCCAGGACCTGTACGGCTTCTCGCAGGAGGAGCTGGCGGAGGACATGGCGCCGGCGTTCGCCCGCACCCTGCCGGAGGACATGGAGGCGGCGCGGCGCTCGATCGCCGACTCGGCCCAGGCGATGACGCGCTGGCATCACGAGTTCCGGTACCGCCACCCGACCAAGGGGCTTCGCTGGATCGAGGGGACGTCCATCCCGTCGCGCGAGGAGGGGGGCGCCATCCTCTGGCACGGGTACGTCGCCGACGTGACCGAGAGGAGGCGGGGCGGGGAGCAGCTCCGCGAGATGAACGAGCGCCTGCGCGAGAGCGACCGGCGCAAGGACGAGTTCCTCGGCATGCTCTCGCACGAGCTGCGGAACCCGCTCGCGCCCATCCGCAACGCGCTGTACATCCTCGACCGCGTCGATCCCGGGGGGCCCCAGGCGCGCCGGGCGCGGGAGGTCGCGGCGCGGCAGGTGACCCACCTCACGCGCCTCGTCGACGACCTCCTCGACGTGACCCGCATCGCGCGGGGGAAGATCGAGCTCCGGCGCGCAGAGGTCGATCTCGCCGCGATCGCGCAGCGCGCGGGCGACGATCACCGGGCGCTCATGGAGGAGCGCGGCCTCCGGTTCGAGGTGGACGTGCCGCCCGGGGCGCTCCGCGTGAACGGGGACGAGACCCGGCTCGCGCAGGTGCTCGGCAACCTGCTCGGGAACGCGGCCAAGTTCACCCCCCGCGGCGGCCGGGTGGCGCTCGAGGTCGGGGCGCACCCGGGCCGCGCGTTCGTGCGGGTCCGCGACGACGGCGCCGGGGTCGAGCCGGAGATGCTGGAGGCCATCTTCGAGCCCTTCACGCAGGGGCAACAGTCGCTGGCGCGCACGGAGGGAGGGCTCGGGCTCGGGCTGGCGCTCGTGAAGGGGCTCGTGGCGCTCCACGGCGGCACGGTACGCGCCGAGAGCGCGGGGCGAGGACACGGGACCGAGCTCGAGGTGACGCTGCCGCTCGCCGCCCCCGCGCGCGCGGGCCCGGAGGACCGCGCGCCCGGCGAGGGCGCTCCGGTCGTCTTCCCCCGCAGGCGACGCGTGCTCGTGGTCGACGACAACGACGACGCGGCCGAGACCCTCTCGCAGCTCGTGGAGATGCTCGGCCACGAGGCGGAGATCGCCCACGACGGCCCGAGCGCCCTCGCGATGGCGCGCGCCCATCCGCCCGACGTCGTGCTCTGCGACATCGGCCTGCCGGGCATGGACGGGTACGCCGTCGCGCGCGCCCTGCGGGAGGACGGCTCCCGCCACGCGCGGCTCATCGCGGTGAGCGGCTACGCCCAGCCCGAGGACCTCGCGGTCGCGGCCGCCGCCGGGTTCGAGCGGCACGTCGCCAAGCCGCTCGATCCGCAGATGCTCGCGGCGCTGCTGATCTGATGGCTCCCGAACGAGGACGGCCGCCCGGGAGGGCGGCCGTCGCTGGTTCAGGTGCTGCGAGCCGGCTAGAGGTCGAACCGGCCGCGGACGCCGATCTGGAACCACTGGTGCATCTTCTTGTCCTCGATGCCCTCCTCGTCGTCACCCAGGGGAGTGTCGATCGAGGCGTTCGAGTACTGCCCGATGGAGAGCATCGCGAACGGGCCGATCGAGAACTTGCTGTCGCCGATCCTCCAGTCGAGCCCGCCCTGGAGGTTCACGAACTCGAAGCCACTGAACGAGAGCGTGACGTCCCCCCCGTCGGTATCCTCGGAGATGCTCAGCCACTCGTACCCGATGCCCGCGCCGATCCACGGCCTCATCGCCGAGGCGGTCTTGAACGCGTAGTCGACCTGCAGGCCCAGCCGGTACCCGCGCGCGGAGCAGTCGTCGCAGTCCTCGAGGTCGTCGCCGAGGAGGCCGGCGGCCAACGAAAGGTAGCCGCCGAGAGTGAGCCGAGGGCGCGCGCGCCGCGCGCGCTACCCCGTCGCCTGCAGCCCGCGCACGAGGTAGTAGATCGCCTCCGGGTGATGCAGCACCACGGCGCTCGTGGACTGCTCGGGCACCATCTGGTGCGCCTCGGTGAGCGTGACGCCGATGGTCCGGTCGGGCTCGAGCAGCTTCCAGACCTGCGTCTGGTCCGCGAGCTCGGGCCACGACGGATAGCCCGGCGAGTAGCGCTTCCCCTGGTTCTCGACCAGGCCGAGCTCCTTGCGGACGCGGACGTGCCAGTGATCGGCGAGCGCCTCGGCGGTCTCGACGGCGAGGCCGTGGAGGAAGAGCGCGCGGGTGTAGTCGCCCCTCTCCTGCGCCTCGGCGGCGAGGCCGGTGGCGGCGTCCCCCATGCTGACGACCTGGAAGGCGACGACGTCCGAGCCGGGCTCCTCCCGGAAGTAGTCGGCGAGGCAGAGGTTCCGGTCGTCCGGCTGCCGCGGGAACTTCAGGCGCGCGAGCGCGGACCCGCGGGTCCCGGGGTCGAGCACGACGAGGTCGTTCCCCTCGGCGTGGCACGGGAAGTAGCCGTAGACGACCTTGGGCGTGAGCCACCCGCGCGCCACGGCCTCGGCCTTGAGCGCCTCGAGCTTCGGCCCGAACTCCTCGCGGATGAGCCGCTCGTACTCGGCGCCCTTGGCCTTGACGCCCCACTGGAGCTTGAAGAGCTCGGCGAGGTCGAGGTGGGGCCAGACGTCGGCGAGCGGGATCGAGCCGGCGGGGACCACCCGCGTGCCCCAGAACGGCGGGGCCGGGATCTTCGCGGCGGGGCCGACCGAGCCGGTCCGCTTCGTCGGCGCGGCCGGGAGCGGGGCGTCCGGGGGCCGGTTCCGGTCGGCCGTCGCCTTCTCCAGCACCGTCTGCTTCAGGGGCGCGCGCTTCGCGGGATCGACGAGCGCCTCGACGATCTCGAGCCCCTCGAACGCGTCCTTGGCGTAGAAGACGCCGCCCGCGTAGGCCGTGCCGTCCTGCGCGAAGTGGGTCTTGTAGCCGAACCGCCGGTTGATCGCGGCGCCGCCGATGATCACCGGGAACGTGAGGCTCCGGCGGTGCAGCTCCTCGACGCAGAACGGCATCTGCTTCGAGGTGGAGACGAGGAGCGCGGAGAGGCCGACGGCGTCGGCCTTCACCTCGACCGCCTTCTCGAGGATGGTCGCCACCGGGACCTGCTTGCCGAGGTCGTGCACGGTGAAGCCGTTGTTCGAGAGGATGGTCTTCACCAGGTTCTTGCCGATGTCGTGGACGTCGCCGTAGACGGTGGCGAGCACGACGTTGCCCTTGGTCACGCCCTCGGTGCGCTCGAGGAACTGCTCGAGGTGGGCGACCGCCTTCTTCATCACCTCGGCCGACTGGAGCACGAAGGGCAGGATGAGCTCGCCGGCGCCGAACCGGTCGCCGACGTCCTTCATCGCCGGCAGGAGCACCGTGTTCAGCACCTCGACCGGCGTGTGCCGGGTGAGGGCCTCGTCGATGAGCTTCTCGATCCCGTCGGGCCGGCGGTGGAGGATCTGCTGGTGGATCCGCTCCTCGGCGGGCCGGCCGGCGAGCGCGGCGAGGGGGTCGACCGGGGCCCGCTCGGGCTGGCCCTTCGCGCCGAAGTGCGCGATGAGCCGGGCGAGCGCGTCCTCGCGCCGGTCGAAGACGAGGTCCTCGGCGAACACCCGCTCCGCCTCGGGGATGGCCGGGTACGGCAGGATGTCCTTGGGGTTCACGATGGCGAGGTCGAGCCCCGCCTTGACCGCGTGGAAGAGGAAGACCGAGTTCACGACCTCGCGCGCGCTCTTCGCGAGGCCGAAGGAGACGTTGGAGACGCCGAGCGTGGTGAGGACGCCGGGGTTCTCCGCCTTGATCCGCCGGATCCCCTCGATGGTCTCGACCGCGCTGTGCCGGTACTCCTGGCTGCCGGTGGCGAGCGTGAAGGTGAGCGCGTCGAAGACGAGGCTCTCCGGCCCGAGGCCGTACTCCGCCGCGACGGCGACCGTGCGCTTCGCGATCTCCGCCTTGCGCGCGGCCGTCTGGGCCATCCCCTGCTCGTCGATGGTCATCGCCACCACCGCCGCGCCGTAGCGCCTGCAGAGCGGCAGGACCTTCTTCACCCGCTCTCCCGACTTCTCGAGGTTGACGGAGTTGACGATGCAGCGGCCCGGGTAGGTCTCGAGCGCGGCCTCCACGACGTCGGCCTCGGTGGAGTCGATCATGAGCGGCGCGTCGACCGACTGCGCGAGGAGCTTCACGAGCGTGCGCATCTGCGCCGCCTCGTCCTCGCGCTCGTTGAGCGCGACGCACACGTCGAGGACGTGCGCCCCCGCCTCGACCTGGCCGCGGGCGATCTGGACGAGCCCCGGGTAGTCGTCGGCGAGGAGGAGCTCCTTCACCTTGCGCGAACCCTGGCTGTTGAGCCGCTCGCCCACGACGAGCGGCCGCGGGTCCATGTCGAGCGGCACCGCCTTCATCGCCGAGGAGAGCTCGTTCCCCGGGACGCCGCGCGTCCGGCTCGCGCGGGCCACGCCGCGCAGGCGCGCCACCACCGCCGCGAGGTGCTCCGGCGTCGTGCCGCAGCAGCCGCCCACCAGGTCCACGCCGTACTCGGCGACGAACTGCGCGAGCGCGTCGGCGAGCGCCTCGGGCGAGAGCTTGTAGACCGCGCGCCCGTCCTCGTTCTCGGGCATGCCGGCGTTGGGCAGGACCGAGACGTACTTCGAGCACCGCTCGCCGAGGTACTTCACCGACGCCCGCATCTCCGCGGGGCCGGTCGAGCAGTTGAGGCCGACGCAGTCCACGGGCAGCCGCTCGAGGGTGGCGAGCGCCGAGCCGATGTCGGTGCCGAGCAGCATGCGGCCGTTCTGGTCGATGAGCGTCGGCTGGGCGATGACGAACACGTCGCGCTTGGCGTCGCGCCGGGCCGCGTCCACGCCGAGCACCGCCGCCCGGAGCTCCAGCATGTCCTGCTGGGTCTCGATGATGATCGCGTCGACGCCGCCCTCGATGAGGCCGCGCGCCTGCTCGCGGAAGATCTCCTCGAGCGCGGCGGGCGTGATGGCGCCCAGGGCGGGATCGGACGACGAGGGCAGCATGCCGGTCGGGCCGATCGAGCCGGCGACGAACCGCGGGTGGTCGGGCGTCGAGAACCGCGCCGCGGCGCGCCGCGCGAGGTGCGCGGCCTTGACGTTCACCTCGTGGGTGCGGTGGCCCATCCCGTACTCGTCGAGCTTGAGGCGCGACGAGCCGAACGTGTTCGTCTCGACGATGTCGCAGCCCGCGGCGAAGTAGCGGGCGTGGATGTCCTCGATGACGTCGGGTCGGGTGAGCGCGAGGAGATCGTTCGCCCCCTCCATGCCGCCGAAGTCGGCGGGCGTGAGCTGGAGGCGCTGGATCTGGGTGCCCATGGCGCCGTCGAACACGACGGGCCGTCGCTCGATGAGATCGCGGAGGTTCACGTGCGGTTTCGCTTCTCCCCCGGGCGCGGCGGCGAGGCGTGCCGGGCTGCCCTGCGGGAGGCTTTTTAGCGGTTGACTTCACGCGGCCGCAATACGCCTCAAATCACCGCGGACGCCCGCGCTCGATCACGAGGCGTCGCCTCGGGATCTAGGCGGCGCCTCTCCCCCTGTCAAGCCTACGGACGTTGGTCCGTATTCACGGACGGACGCCGGTCGACCAGGAGAGCGGGCGTCAGGACGGCGGCACGACGAGGGTCTCGCCGCGGGTGTCTCGTCCGGCGCGGCGGATGGGACGGAGGTAGACTCGAGGCATGGTGCGGGAGGCCCGCTACTGGGAGCCGACCGGCGATGGCCGCGTGCGGTGCACGCTCTGCCCGCGCGACTGCCGGCTCCGCGACGGCCAGGCCGGGTTCTGCTACGTGCGGGAGAACCGCGGCGGGAAGCTCGTCTCGACCGCCTGGGGCCGCTCCACCGGGTTCGCGGTCGATCCCATCGAGAAGAAGCCGCTCGCGCACTTCCGGCCCGGCTCGAGCGTGCTCTCGTTCGGCACCGCCGGGTGCAACCTCGGCTGCCGCTTCTGCCAGAACTGGGACATCTCCAAGGCGAAGCTCGGCGACGAGCGGGCGTCCGACGGCTGGACGCCGGAGCGGATCGTGGCCCTCGCGCACGCCGAGGGCGCGCCGGGGATCGCCTTCACCTACAACGACCCGGTCATCTGGGCGGAGTACGCGATCGACGTCGCGGAGGCGGCGCACGCGGCCGGGCTCTACACCGCCTTCGTGACCGCCGGGTACGTCGGCGCGGAGGCCCGGCGGGACCTCTTCCGGCACATGGACGCGGCCAACGTCGATCTCAAGGCGTTCACCGAGCGGTTCTACGCGCGGATCACGCTCGCCCACCTCGGGCCGGTGCTCGAGACGCTCGAGTGGCTCGCGAAGGAGTCGAGGACCTGGGTCGAGGTGACGAACCTCGTCATCCCGGGCGAGAACGACGCGCCGGAGGAGACCGCGCAGCTCGCGCGGTGGCTCGTCGAGCACATGGGGCCGGACGTGCCGCTCCACCTCACCGCCTTCCACCCCGACTTCAAGCTGCGCGACCGCCCGCCCACGCCCGCGGCGACGCTCACCCGCGCGCGGGAGATCGCGCGCGGCGAGGGGCTCCGGTACGTGTACACGGGGAACGTGCACGACGCCGAAGGGCAGACGACGTGGTGCCCGTCGTGCGGCGAGGCGGTGATCGAGCGCGACTGGCACGCCGTGCGGCGGATCCGGCTCCGCGGCGCGGCGTGCGCGCGGTGCGGTGCACGCATCGCGGGCCGGTTCGACGAGGCGGAGCGGAGCGCCGGAGGGCGGCGGCACCTGGGCCTGCCGCAGGCGTGACGGCGGCTTCGCTACTCCGCCGGCGCGCAGAGCCCGCCGGGCGCGGAGAGGTCTTCCCAGCGCTCCTCGGAGATCCCGCAGGCCGACTTCCCGCAGCGGCCGTCGAGCCAGTCGCAGAAGTCGACGCCCCCGGGCGCCGAGCAGGTCCGGAGCTTCTCGTCGCAGACCTCGCCGGCATCGCGGTTCGGGTTGAGCCGCTCGATCTCGCGCCGCACGCTCCGCTCGCAGGCCGCCCGGGTCTGGCCCACGGGCGTGCAGTCGCAGAGGCGTTCGCCGAGGTCCTGGCATTCGGCGCCGCAGCCGGAGGCGACGAGCGCGCAGGCGACTGCAGCGAGCGAGAGGGCGAGGCGCATGAAGGGCGTGAGGATCGCCCGGAGGGGCCCGGGCGTCAAGCGGCTCTGCGGCGCGCTCTCCGGGGCGCCGCGCCGTCCACGGCTGGTCCGGGAATACCGCGCGGCCTGGTCCGTCTGCTATGGAGACCGCCATGCTCGCCCTGCTCCTCGCCCTCTCCGTCGCCGCCCCCGCCGAGCCCTCGAAGCCCCCCTCGACGTCCGAGGCCCGGGCGCTCGTCCGGAAGGTCCAGGCACACTACGACCAGACGAAGGACCTCCGGGCGACGTTCCAGCAGACGTACACGTACTCCGGGTTCGGCCGGAGGCAGACCTCCTCGGGCGAGCTCCTCGTGAAGAAGCCGGGGATGATGCGCTGGGAGTACCGCAAGCCCGCCCCGAAGGTCGTCGTCGTGAAGGGGAGCCGCCTCGTCCAGTACGAGCCCGAGGAGAACCAGGCCTACGTGGACGAGCAGTTCGACGCGAGCGGCATGAGCGCCGCCCTCACGTTCCTCCTCGGGAAGGGCGACCTCGAGCAGGAGTTCGTCGTCTCGGTCCGCCCGGGCGGGACGCTCGTGCTCCGGCCGAAGGTGGAGGATCCGCGGGTCGAGAGCATCGAGCTCGTCGCCGGACCCGAGGGGCAGATCCTCGTGACCCGCGTCATCGACGGCTCGAACAACGTCAACGAGATCCGGCTGGAGGACGTCCGTCGGAACGTCGGCCTCCCCGACGGCGCCTTCGAGCTCGAGCTGCCGAAGGGCGTGGTCCTCGTGACGCCGCCGGCCCGGTAGCTCAGGACGGGGTGTGGAGCGCCTCCGAGCGCGCCCGCTCCATCGCCTCGCGCACCTCGGGCTTCGGCCGCGCGAACAGGGCGAGCCCTGCGCCGAAGGTGAAGCCGCCGAGGTGGGCCGCGACGTCGGCGTAGGGGAGGAGCGCGCTCGCGAAGGCGAGGATGACAAGCACGACGGCGACGCGCGAGGCGATCCGCCGGAGCGTCGCCGGGGGGAGCCGGGTGCGCTCGCGCACGCCCAGGAAGAGGAGGAGCCCGGCGATGGCCGCGGTCGCCCCGGTCAGGCCCATGTAGGCGCGGCCGGGAGCGAACACGAAGCTCGCGACCGTCGCGACGAAGCCGCCGCCCGCGAAGGCCACGAAGAGCCAGCTCCCCCCGAGGAGCTTCTCGAGGAGGGGGGCGACCGCCACGAAGACGAGGAAGCCGACGAGGAGCCCGGCGAAGTCGCCGTGCACCAGCGTGGCGGTGAAGAACCGGTACGGCTCGCCACGCTCGACGGCCGAGGAGATCTTGGCGAGCGCCGTGACCGCCCAGGCGAGCTTGTCCGGGTCGCGCTGGAGCGGTGGGAGGGCGTTCGCGAGGCTGGACACGATGAGGACGAGCACGCCGAGCCGGAACGCGGTGCGCCCCTTCTTCGCCTCGAGGCGCCGGTCGAGGCCGGGATCCCCGGTGGCGCTGGCGGGCTCGGGCGGGACCGAGGCCTGCCCCGCGACGCGCCGGCGGCGGTCCGCGGCGAGGTCGCGCCAGAGGCGGACGCCGAGCAGGGTGAAGAGGAGCGGGACCGCGGCGAGGAAGATCGACGCCGGCGCGCTGAAGCCCCAGTCGAGCGGCGGCTGCCCGGGCGGCGGCGGCGCGCGCCAGCTCCGGACGCCGAGCGCGGCGAGGGCGATCGACGCGGTGCCCACCACGGGCACGACGACGAGGAGCGTCTTCAGCCACCGCTCGAGCGTCGCCTCGCGCGGGCTCGGTCCGGAGTCCGGCGGGACCGGGATCCGCGCGAGCGCGCCGCGCAGGGCGCGCACGGCGAGAAAGGCAGCGACGGGCGAGAGGAGCAGGAAGACGAGGAGGAGGAGCCCGGCCCGCATCGGAGATGGCGCCAGAAGAATGACGAGGGGGAGGACCACGATCACCGTGACGAGCGGGGTGAGCGGGTGCCGGAGCGCGCGCGGGGAGGGCATGTCCCTCCTATACTTCAAAGGGCGGGGGGCCCCCAGCGAAGCTGGGGGTGGCGAGGCCTACGTCCCCCGAGGTGCGAGATGACCGACGCCGGAGATCCCCGCATCGCCTGGAACGCCTGGCGGGAGCGAAGAGACGCGCGACTCCGCGCGCCCGACGGCTGGGTCGCGCTCGTGGGGCTGCACTGGCTCTCCGAGGGTGAGAACCGGGTCGAGGGGCTCCCGGGCGTCTTCGACGTCCGCGGCGCGGAGGTGACGCTCCGCGCCCGGCCGGAGGACGGCTGGCGCGCCGGCGACGTCCCTGCGGTCGCCCACGCCCTCCGCACCGACGCGGAGCGGGACCCCGATCGGCTGCGGCTCGGGACGCGCACCGTGATGGCCATCCGGCGCGGCCCAGCGCTCGCGCTCCGGATCTGGGACGCGGCGAGCCCGGCCCTCCGGGCCTTCGCCGGCGTCGACGCGTTCCCGTTCGATCCCCGGTGGCGGGTCCACGCCCGGTGGGAGCCGTTCGCGGCCCCGCGCGAGGTGGAGCTCCCGGCGAGCGCCGGTCCGGCGCAGCGCGCGCGCGTGCCCGGCCGCGCGCGGTTCACCCTCGACGGGAGGGACCTCGCGCTCGAGCCGACGCTCGAGGCCGACGGCGCGCTCCAGTTCGTGTTCAAGGACGCGACCGCGCCGCGCGAGTCCTACGGCGGCGGCCGGTTCCTCGCGGCGCGGCCGCCCGTGTCCGGCCGGCTCGTCCTCGACTTCAACCGGGCGTACAACCCGCCCTGCGCCTTCACCGCCTTCGCGACGTGCCCCCTCGCGCAGCCCGAGAACGTGCTACCCGTGCGGATCGAGGCGGGGGAGAAGGCGCCGCGCTGACGGCTCAGTTCTCCGTCCCGTTCCCCCACGGATTCCAGTCCACCCACCGTGGATCGTCGATCCGGTCCTTCCCCGCCCCGAAGGCCTCGACGATGCAGTCCTCGCTCGGCTCGTCCTCGACGCGGGGGAGCTTCCCGCTCTCCTCCATCCACCGGAGCTGCCGCCGGAACGTCTCGGCGAGCGGCACGGTCGTCCGGAACCCGAGGTCCCGCGCGGCCTTGGAGTTGTCGTAGATCGACGCGAACCGGTAGATGAACCAGACGCCGAGGCTCCGGCGCGGGGCGGCCTTCCGCAGCCACTCGGACGGAACGTGAACGAGGTTCGCGGTCCCGCCCGCCGCCGCCGCGAGCGTGCGGTAGACGCCGTTCCAGTCGGTGTGCTCGTCCGAGGTGAGGTGATAGTCGTTGCCGTAGGCCCTCGGGTTCCCGAGCGAGGCGACGAAGCCGCGGGCGACGTCGGAGACGTGGGCGATGGCCCAGGGGTTCGCGCCGTCGTCGTGCAGGACGACCGGGAGCCCGGCCCGGAGCCGCGCCACCAAGGCGTCGTCGAACAGGACGCCGCTGAAGGGGATCCCCTCCCCGCAGGTGAAGCTCGGGCGGAGGATGGTCGCGACCGTCCCTTCCTTCCCCGAGTGGTCGAGGAGGACCTGCTCGATCGCGGCCTTGCTGACGCCGTACATGCCGAACGGGTTCCGCCGGGTCGTCTCGCGGATCGGCAGCTCGAGCCCCGGCCCGCCGTACACGCACGCCGTCGAGCAGAGCACGACCTGCGCCGCCTTCCCCCAGAACGCCCGGACGAGCTGCGCGCCGTTCTGCGGCGCGAAGGCGGTCATGTCGATCACCGCGTCCCAGGTCCGCCCCTCGGTCGCGCGCTCGAGCGAGCCCTCCTCCCACCGGTCGCCGGTGAGCACCTCGAGCCGCCCGCGGACGCGTACCGGGGTCCGTCCGCGGTTGAAGACCGTCACCGCGTCGCCGCGGTCGAGGAGCTGCTGGGAGATGGCCGTGGAGATGAGCCCGGTGCCGCCGACGAGGAGGACGCGCATGGGACGAACAATGCCTCGTGTCGAGGCGCCGAGCAGCCTTTCCGGGTGAAACCCACCGCGTGAGCGGCCGGGGAACGACCGGCCGCACTCGAGTGGGGTAGGATGATCGTCACTCGGTCCGGTGTGCCACCGGACCCGGCGAGGGTCGAACGCGTGGACGTCCCCGTCGCGAACCCGATCGAGAACCCCGCCGACGCCCTCCCCGGCGCGGTCCATCAGGGCGTCGCCGAGGTCCGCGCCCGCAACGCGCTCGTCGTGGCCTGGGCGCGTGCCGCGATCCGCGCGGTGACGCTGGCGCTGCTCCTCTTCGGGCAGATGGGCGGCCACCCGGTCGTCCGCGGCTGGATCGTCCTCATCGACGCCGGTCACCTCGCCCTCTGCGGCGTGTTCATCCTGCTCCTCCACCGGCGCTGGCGGACGGGGCTGGTGGCGGCCCTCGCGGCGGCCGTCGACATGGGGATGGTGGTCGGGTGGGGCCTGCACGCGACGGCGCCGAGCGTGCTCGCGGCGCCGGGCGGCGCGGCGGTCGCGCTCCTCGGGGGCGCGATGCAGGTGGTGGTGCTGTTCGCGGCGGTGGCCCTCCCCGCGGTCCAGGCGGCGCCGCTCGCGCTGGCGGCGGTGGTCTACCAGTTCCTCCTCGGCGTCCGGACGGGGATGCCGCTCGCCGACAACGCGCTCCTCGCGACCACCACCGCCGCGTTCTCGGTCGTCGCGATCTGGACCGGGGTCCGGATCATCCGCCTGGCGGCGGGGATGGCGGTCGAGGCGACGACCGCCGAGCTCGCCGAGCGGCACGCCAGCGCGCTCGAGGCGGCGCACGGCGAGGTCGCGGCCCAGCGCGATCAGCTCCTCTCGGCGCAGAACGAGGCCGAGGCGCTCGCCCAGGTCATCGTCCACGACCTCAAGAACCCGCTCGCCACGCTGCTGCAGTACGTCGGGCTCGCGGAGGCGGAGCTGCGCGGCGTGCGCGGCGGCGAGGCGGCGGTGGACTACCTCGGCCACGCGGGCGACGAGGGGCGGCGGCTCTCGAAGCTCATCGGCGACCTCCTGCTCGTCTACCGCCTGGAGCAGGGCGTCATGGCGCCGGTGCGCGAGTCGGTCCTCCTCGAGCTGCTCCTCGACGCGGTGATCCAGCGGTTCCGGGTGCGCGCCGCGGAGCGGGGCGTGCGGCTCGAGCTCCAGTCCGACGAGGGCCTCCTCGGCGCGCTCGACCTCGACCTCGTGCAGCGGCTCCTCGAGAACCTCGTCGCGAACGCCCTCCGCCACGTCGGCCGCGGCGACACCGTGCGCGTCGAGGCGCGGGCGGAGGACGGGCAGCTCCGGCTCGCGGTCCGGAACACCGGCCCGCAGGTCCCGGTCGCGCTGCGCGACGGCCTCTTCCGCCGGTTCGTCACGGGCGGCATGCGGGAGTGGCACAACGCCGGGCTCGGGCTCTACCTGTGCCGCCTCGTCGCCGAGGCGCACGGGGGGACGATCGCGCTCGCGGAGCGGGCAGGGTGGAACGTCTCGTTCGAGATCGTCATCCCCGCCCGCGGCGCGTCCGGCCGGGAGCCCTCGGCGTCGAAGGTGCGGGTCTCGCCGGGGTGACCGCCACGGCGCCGGGGAGCGGCGGCGCTACGGGACGACCTTCAGCCCGCGGCGCTGCGCCGGCG
>JAEYOU010000687.1 GCA_023411405.1 Pseudomonadota bacterium
GGCGCCAGGCGCTCCGCCCGCGCCGGGGGCGCAGGTGAGGCTCGCCCGCCCCTCCGGCCTGGCGGCGCTCGCCCTCCTCCTGCTCCTCGCGGGCGCCTGCGGCATCAAGGCGCCCCCCCGTGCTCCCCGGCCGGACGCGCCGGCATCTCCCCCGGCGGCGGAGCCCGCCAGGAAACCCTGACCGAACGGCCCCCGGCTTCGGCCGGCGGAAGCGGCCGCAGATCGGCTAGAGTCCACACCCCGGATCCCGGAGGAGCACGGCATGGCGCGATTCCAAGGCTCGATGGTGGCGATCGTCACCCCGTTCAAGGACGGCGCGGTGGACCTCGCCAAGCTCCGCGAGCTCGTCGCCTGGCACCTCGCGGAGGGCACCGACGCGATCGTGCCCTGCGGGACCACGGGCGAGACGGCGACCCTCTCGCCCGCGGAGGACGCCGAGGTGATCCGCGCCACCATCGACGTGGTCCGCGGGAAGGTGCCGGTCATCGCCGGCGCGGGCTCGAACAGCACCCACGAGGCGATCGCGGCGGTGAAGACCGCGCGCGAGCTCGGCGCCGACGCCGCCCTGGTCGTGACGCCCTACTACAACAAGCCCACCCAGGAAGGGCTCTTCCGCCACTACGCGGCGATCGCCGAGGCGACGCGGTTCCCGGTGGTCGCCTACAACGTCCCCGGGCGCACCGCGGTCGATCTCCTCCCCGACACGACCGCGCGCCTCCTGAAGGCGGGCCACATCGTCGGCCTCAAGGACGCGACGGCCAGCCTGGACCGGCAGCTCCAGCTCCTCGAGCTCTGCGGCCAGGACGGCATGACGTACCTGTCCGGCGACGACTTCACGATCGCCCCGTACATCGCGATGGGAGGGCACGGGGTGATCTCGGTCGTCGCGAACGTCGCCCCGCGCGCCACGCGGGAGCTGGTGGCCGCCGCGCTGCGCGGCGACGTCGCCGACGCCCGCGCGCGGCAGGTGAACCTCGCGCCGCTCATCCGCGCCATGTTCGTCGAGACGAGCCCGGCGCCCGCCAAGGCGGCGCTCGGGCTCATGGGCAAGTGCAGCCCCGAGCTCCGGCTCCCGCTCGCGCCGCTCTCCGAGGCGAGCCTGGCCAGGGTGCGCGAGGCGCTCGTCCGCTGCGGGGTGCTGTCATGAGCGTGAACGTCGTCGTCACCGGCGTCGCCGGCCGCATGGGGAAGGAGATCGCGCGCCTCGTCCGCGCCGCGGACGGGCTCACGCTCTCCGGCGCGACGGAGCAACCCGGGCCGGCCGTGGGCAAGGACGTGGGGCTCGTCGCGGGGCTCGGCGTCGAGCTCGGGGTGAAGGTCCAGCCCGACCTCGCCGCGGCCCTGCCCGGCGCGGACGTGGTCATCGACTTCACCCTGCCCGAGGCCTCGGTCGCCCACGCGAAGCTCTGCGCGGAGCGGGGCGTCGCCATCATCATCGGCTCGACCGGCCTCTCCGCCGAGGCGAAGGCCGAGGTCGACGCCGCGGCGAGGAAGATCCCGGTCGTGCTCTCGCCCAACATGAGCGTCGGCGTGAACGTGCTGTTCGAGCTGGTGCGCCAGGCGGCGAAGCTGCTCGGCCCCGGGTTCGACGTGGAGATCGTCGAGCTGCACCACAAGCACAAGCGCGACGCGCCCTCCGGCACCGCCGTCCGGCTCGCCGAGGTCGCGGCCGAGGCGCTCGGGCGTACGCCCGCCGAGGCCTTCTGCTTCGCCCGTCAGGGGATCACCGGCGAGCGGCCGCCGTGGCAGATCGGCGTGCAGACGCTCCGCGGCGGGGACGTCGTCGGCGAGCACACGGTCCTGTTCGTGGGCGAGGGCGAGCGGGTCGAGCTCGTCCACCGCGCCACCACCCGCGTCCAGTTCGCGACCGGCGCCGTCCGGGCCGCGGCGTGGCTCCCCGGCAAGCCGGCCGGCCGCTACGACATGGCGGACGTGCTGGGGCTCCGGAAGTAGCGTCGGCTGGCGCCCGGGCCGAAGGTGCGTTAGCACGGGGCGGGTGCGCGCGTACGTCGGCGTCGGCTCCAACCTCGGGGATCGCTGGGCCCACCTCGCCCTGGCGGGGTCGTTCCTCCAGCGCTCACCGCGCGTGAGCGTGCTCCGCGCCTCGCGCGTGTTCGACACCGCGCCGATCGGGCCGCCCCAGCCGCGCTACCTCAACGCGGTGCTCGAGCTCGACACCGAGCTCACCGCGCGGGGCCTCCTCGCGGTCCTCCAGATGGCGGAGAACGCCGCCGGCCGGCGGCGCGAGGGCCCGCGCTGGTCGGCCCGGACGCTCGACCTGGATCTGCTCGTCTACGGCGACGAGGTGATCGCCGACGCGCGGCTGGTCGTCCCCCACCCGGAGCTGGCGATGCGGCGCTTCGTGCTCGCGCCCCTCGCCGAGCTCTGCCCGGAGCGGGTGGTTCCGGGGCTGGCGCGCACCGTCGCCGCGCTCCTCGCCCGGGCGCCGCCCGAGGACGTGGTCGCGGTGGGGTTGTACCCGCTGTGAGGCGGGTCGGTTCACAGTGCACGGTCTTCGGTTCACGCGAATCGCGAACTGTGAACCGTGAACTGCGAACCGCTTCCCGTCAGTGGACCGACCCCGACCCCTGATGGACGCACAGCACGTTCCCGTCGGGATCCTTGAACCACGCGGCCTTCTCGGGCCCGAGGGTCGCCACGTGGTCCACGGTCCGGAGGCCGGGCTCGTCGTAGTCCTCGAACCGGACGCCGCGGCCCTCCAGCTCGCGCACCTCGCGCGCGACGTCGTCCACCTCGAAGCTGAGCGCCGTGTAGACGTTCTTCGTCGGCTCCGGGCGCGGCGAGAGCTCGATGACGGCGTCGCCGCGCAGGTGGTACGCGACGGCCCCCATCGGACGCTCCTCCGCGCCCTGCAGCCCGAGCTGCTCCTCGTAGAACCGGCGGGCCCGTTCCACGTTCACCACCGGCAACACCGTCGTGATGCGGCTCTCCGTGAGCATGTGCGTTCCTCCCCGCGCGAGAGCCTGGCCGGGGATCGGGCGCGGCGCCGCGCTCCGTGGGGTGTGGCGGGGGGAGGCTGCTCGTCAGGTGCGATCCCGGGACGTGCCGGGCAGCCGATCGATCGGACGGCTGGGCCCGCGGACGAGCGTGAGGACCAGCCAGAACACGCCCAGCACCGCGAGCGCCACGAACACGGCGAAGAGCCACGCGAGCGCGCCCGGCGCCTGCGGCGCGCCGGCCGTCCGGCCCTGCGCGGAGGCGGCGAACGCGGTGAGG
>JAEYOU010000697.1 GCA_023411405.1 Pseudomonadota bacterium
CCTCACCGCGGAGCGTGAGGCTCTCCGGCGGCGCGGCGGCGGCGCGGGCGCCCAGCAGGGCACCGTCCGGCCGGAACCCGATCTGCCACGGGGCGAGCGCGGGCGCGAGCGCGGCGCCGTCCACGACGTTGAGCGCGGGCGTGTCCGGGTCGAAGTTCAGGAAGTCCGCGACGAACAGGTTCCGGGGCGCGTCGTAGATCTCCTTCGCCGTCCCGACCTGCTCGATCCGCCCCCGGTTCATGAGCGCGATCCGATCGGCGAGGATCAGCGCCTCCGCCTGGTCGTGCGTCACGTACACCGTCGTGATGCCGAACTTGTTGAGGAGCATCCGGAGGTGGACCCGGTACTTCTCGCGCAGCTTCTGGTCGAGGTTCGAGAACGGCTCGTCGAGGAGGAAGAGGCGCGGATCGCGGGTGACGCAGCGGGCGATCGCCACGCGCTGCTGCTGCCCGCCCGAGAGCGTCTTCGGCTTCCGGTCGAGCAGCGTCTCGAGCTCGACGCCGAGGAGCTCGGCGGTCCGCCGGTACCGCTCCGCCTTCTCCGCCTCGAGCGCGGGCGTCTTCTTCCGGAACAGGAAGTACGAGAGCACGTTCGAGCGCGCGGTGTAGTGCGGGTACAGGGCGTAGTTCTGGAAGACGATCCCGATCTTCCGGGCGCCCGGGTGGACGCCCTCCATGTCCACGCCGTCGAAGAGCACATGCCCGGAGTCCACCGGGAGCAGCCCCGCGATGAGCCGGAGGAGCGTGCTCTTCCCGCAGCCGGACGGGCCGAGGACCGCCAGCACCGAGCCGTCCGGGACCTCGAGGTCCAGGTCCTCGATCCGGAAGGCGGAGGCGGGATCCTCGCCGGCCGGGCCACCCGTGAGCCGCTTGGACACGCGGCGGAGCTCGATGCGCGCCATGGCGCCTCCTCAGCTCAGCACTTCACCCGGTTGACGCGCCAGCACTGCGGGCAGCGGAAGGCCACGCCGTCCACCTCGCCCTGGCGCATCGACCGGCAGATCACGGTCCCGCAGGCGCCGCAGACGTAGTCGGTGTTCCCCTCGCCGGTGACCGCGGGCGCGGTGCGGGAGGTGATCACCGAGGAGCCAGGGGGCTCCGTGTACAGCTCCATCTCGATCCGCTTCGATGCCATCCCCGGGTCCTCCGGCGCCCACCCTGCCCCACGCGCGTCCGGGAGCCTACCACCGCTCGGCGACGTGCAAGGAGCGATCCCCGCCGAGGGTCGCAAGATCTGGTTGATCCGAAAGGCCGCTCCGGGCGAAGACGGTACGACCAGCTCGAGACAGGAGGCGCCGCGAGGCGTGCTCCCAGGAGATCGACGATGAACGTCTTCGATCGCACGTACGCTCATGGCCCGTGGCGCGCGCTCCCCGTGCCTGCCCACCTCGCCGACCGGCGCGCGGGCTTGACGTTCCAGCTCGGCTGGACCGCGCTCCTCGTCGCGCTGGTCGTCCTCGCGGGCGCGGTCGCGAGCGGCATGCTCCAGGGCGGGCTCTTCCCCAGGGCGACGCCCGGGGTCGTGGTCCAGCAGTCGCTCCCGCTGGTGCTCATGGCGATCGGGATGTCGGTGGTGTTCGCGCGCGGCGGGTTCGACCTGTCCGTGAGCGCGATCGCCTCGCTCGCCGCGATCGTGGCGGTGAAGACCGGGAGCCCGTGGCTCGGCCTCGCCGGCGCGCTCGCCTGCGGGCTCGTGAACGGCGTCCTGGTGGGGCTGCTGCGCGTTCCGGGCTGGCTCGTGACGACGTTCACGCTCCTGCTGTTCCACCACGCGGGCGCGACGTTCCTGCGGGGGCAGCAGTTCATCCGCCCCGCGGAGGGCGCGACGATGGACTGGGCGCTCGGGGCGGCGCCGTTCGTCGCCGTCGCCGGTGGTCTCGTCGCCCTCCTCTGGGCGCAGGTGCTCCCCGCGGGCGCCCCGCGGCGCGGCGCGCTCCGCCGCTTCGTCGGGGAGGCGCTCCTCCCGTACCTCTTCTCGGCCGCGCTCGCCGCCATGGCAGGGTTCACGGTGAGCGCCATCGTCCAGGGTGCCGGCGCGGGGCCCAGCGAGGCGCTCGAGCTCGGCCTCGCGGTCGTCCTCGGCGGAACGTTCCTCGGCGGCGGCCGGGCCAACGTGCTCGGCGCCGTCGTGGGCGCCCTCACGGTCGGTGCCCTCCGGTTCTCGCTGGTCGCGAGCGGCGTGTCGGCGACGGGGCCCGCCGTCCTCAAGGCCATCCTCCTCGGCGCGGTGTGCGTGAGCGCCGCGGCGCACCTGTTCGCCGCGCGCCGCCACGCGCGGGCGCACCGCGCCGGACCGGAGCTCCCGCTCGCGGGCGACGGTCCGGATCGGCCGCGGCTCTTCGATCGGCGCCTCTTCCAGGGGCCCTGCGCGATCGTCCCCGTCCCGGTGCACCTCGGCGTCCGGCGCTCCGCGCTTCGGTTCGAGCTCGGGTGGACGGCCCTGCTGCTCGTCGGCTTCGCGCTGTACCTCGTCCCCGCGATGCGCGCCGAGAACGCCGGGTGGGCGAGCCCGTCCTTCTTCGGGCCGCAGCTCGTGATCCCGCTCCTCCTCGCGCTCGGCGCGGCCGCCGTCGTCGCCCGCGGCGGCTTCGACTTCAGCGCCGTCCCGCTGATGGGCGTCGTGACGCAGCTCGCGGCCAGGGAGAACGATCCCTGGCTCGCGCTGGGCCTCGCCGTCGCCGTGGGCCTGGCGCACGCCCTCCTCGTCGGCCTGGTGCGCGTCCCGGGCTGGATCCTGACCTTCGCGACCGCGATCCTGCTCGACCTCGAGCGCAACCGCCTCGCGCTCCTCGTGCGCGCGTACGAGTTCCCCGAGGCCACGATGCGGTGGCTGCCGATGGGGACCTACTGCGCGCTCGGCGTCGCGGCCGTCGTCGCGCTCGCCTGGCTCCAGCTCGCGGCGGGGCGGCCGCCCGCCGATCGGGTCGCGCCCTGGCGGGCGCGGTTCGCGGACGGGATCCCCTACTTCTACGCCAGCCTGCTCGCGGGGCTCGCGGGCCTGTTCCTGCTCGCCCTCACGACGAAGCTGCAGCGCCAGCTCACCGTGGGGGACGAGGCGCTCATCGGGGTCGTCGTCGCGGGATGCTGGCTCGGCGCCGGGCGGGCCAACGTGCTCGGCGTCCTCGCGGGCGTGGTCGGGTTCGTGCTGCTGGAGCTCGGCCTCGGGCGACCGCGGGTCCCGACCCTCGTGCTCGTCCTCCTCGCCGGGCTCGCGCTCGCGGCGCTCGTCGCGTCCCGCCTCGCGCACCTCGGGCTCGGGCGGGCACACGCCCGGAGGGCGTCGTTCCAGGGGGGCGGCGGAGGGTCGCTCGCGAGCTCCGGCTGACGCGGCCG
>JAEYOU010000456.1 GCA_023411405.1 Pseudomonadota bacterium
CCGCCGAGGGCGCGCAGGCGCCGGCGTAGCGCGGGGCGTCACCCGGCGCGTCGCTGGAGGAGCGCCTCGGCGCCGAACGGCTTCGGGAGGGGCTCCACGTGTGCGTGGCGCCGCGCCGTGCTCGCGACCAGCGACGCGTGCACGCCGGTCAGCACCACGCGCGCGCAGGCCCGGGCGGCGGTGTCGAGGAGCTCGTCGAGCTGCTCGACGCACCAGTCCACGACGCAGCACCGGACGCCGCCGCGCGCCAGGAGCGGCAGGGCGTCGAGCGGCCCGGAGGCGGTCAGGACGACGTGCCCGTCGAGCCGGAGGGCAATGGCGAGCGCCTCGCGGAAGTTCCGGTCTGCGTCGACGAGCAGGAACGCCATGGCGGGCCGCAAAAAAAGAAGAAGTGCAAAGCGGCGCTAAGGTGGCGGGGGGGGGGACCGACCTCAAGCAGGCTGCCTTGCACTTCCTCCCGGTGAATGAGCAAGGGTGGTGCCAGGCGGGGCTGCTGGCCGACCACTCCGGTTTCCCCTGGATTCCCGGACCTTTTCTCCCGGGCTCGCGCGAGGCGTCCCCCCTCCGGGGAGGGCGCGTGTTTCAAGCCTGAAAAGTCCGTTTCACTCCTGAAACGGCACGCGGCTCGGCCGGCCGCGTCCGCGCCCTCAGGGCTCCCGGCCTTCGATCCCCAGCCGCTTCATCTTCCGCCAGAGCGTCGTCCCCGAGACCCGGAGCTCGCGGGCGACCTTCGCGAGGTCCTGACCGTTGCGGTGCAGCGACGCCTCGATGGTCCGGCGCTCGGCCTCCTCGACCGCGTCGGCGAGGGTCATGCCTGGCGCGCCGGTCCCCGCGGCGCGGGCCGGGTCGAGCTGCACGTCCTCGCGGCGGATCTCTCGCGCCGGAGAGAGGGCCGCGGCCTGCTCGACCGCGTTCTCGAGCTCGCGCACGTTGCCGGGCCACTCGTGCTCGAGCAGCCGCGCGACGGCCTCCGCCGTGAAGACCTTCTCGCGGCCGGTGCGCGCGTTGAACCGCTGAAGGAAGTGCGCGGCGAGGAGCGGCACGTCCTCGCGCCGCTCGCGCAGCGGCGGCAGCCGGATGGGGACGACCGCCAGGCGGTAGTAGAGGTCCTCGCGGAACCGCTTCTCGACGATGGCCTTGCGGAGGTCCTGGTTCGTGGCGGCGACGACCCGCACGTCGACGCGCAGCGGCGTGGACTCCCCCACGCGCCGGATCTCGCCGTCCTGGAGGGCGCGCAGGAGCTTGGCCTGGAAGCCCGGCGAGGTCTCGCCGATCTCGTCGATGAACAGCGTCCCGCCGTCCGCCTCCTCGAACAGTCCGCGCCGCGCGCGCGTGGCCCCGGTGAATGCGCCCCGGGCGTGCCCGAACAGCTCCGACTCGAGCAGCGTGTCGGTGATGGCCGCGCAGTTCACCGGCACGAACGGCCGCGCGTTGCGCGACGAGGCCACGTGGAGCGCGCGGGCCACGAGCTCCTTGCCCGTCCCCGACTCGCCGGTGATGAGGACGGTCGCGTCGGTGGGGCCGACCCGCAGGACCCGCTCCAGCACCTCCCGGATCGCCTGCGAGCGGCCGACCACGTGCTCGAGCCCGTACCGCCTGCGGAAGTCCTCGGCGTAGAGCGTCACCTCGCCGAGGAGCCGGCGCTTCTCGACCGCCTTCCCGACGCGGAGGAGCACCTCCTCCTCCTGGAACGGCTTCGTCAGGAAGTCGTAGGCCCCGTGGCGGATCGCCTCGACCGCCGACTCGATGGTGCCGTACGCGGTCATGACGATGACCTGCGTCTGCGGCGAGGTGCGCTGGACGGCCTGGAGGAGCTGCATGCCGTCGAGGTTCGGCATGCGGAGGTCGGTGAGGACGACGTCGTACGCGCCCTGCGCGAGCTGCTCGAGGGCGCTCGCCCCGTCGGCCGCCTCGCCGACGCGGTGGCCTGCCTGGCGGAGGAGCAGCGCCGTCGTGGCCCGCATGTTCCGCTGGTCGTCCACCACGAGGACGTTGCCGCCGGCCGCGGGCGCCGCGGGCTCGGGGGCCGTCGGGGCGGCGGCGGGATCCTGGGAGGGCGGCGCGGACATGCGGGGATCTCAGCCCATCCGGCCGGCGGATTCAACCCGGCCGGACGCGCGGCCGCCCGCGGGGAACCGGACGCGGAACCGGGCGCCGCCCTCCGGTCCACGGTCGACGGCGATGTCGCCGCCGTGGCCCTCGAGGATGCGCCGCACGACCGCGAGGCCGAGCCCGGTGCCGGTCGCCTTGGTCGTGAAGAAGGGCTCGAAGATGCGGGGCCGCACCTCCTCCGGGATCCCCGGGCCGGTGTCCTCGAGCTCGAGCACCACCGCCTCGTTCTCGCGCCCGAGGCGCACCCGCAGCCACCCGCCCCGCGGCATCGCCTGGATCGCGTTCTCGGCGAGGTTCAGGATCGCCTGGCGGACGAGGCGCGCGTCCATCGGCACCGGGGGGAGGTCGGGCGCGGCCGCGCGGTCCACCACCACGCCGCCGCCGCCGTGGGCGAGCGCGGCGGCGACGGCCTCGTCCACCACCGCCTCGAGCGGCTCGGGGCGGAGCACCGGGGTCACAGGCCGGGCGAAGTCGAGCAGGTCGCGGACGATCCGGTTGAGCCGGTCCGCCTCCTCGCCGACGATGTCGAGGAGCATCTTGGCGTCGCCGGTGGGCTGGAGCATGCGGCGCAGGGATCCCAGCGAGTTGAAGATGACGCCGAGCGGGTTGCGCACCTCGTGGGCCACCACCGCGGAGAGCTCGCCGAGCGCGGCCAGCCGCTCCTTCTGGATGAGCTGCTGCTGGGCCTGGGCGAGCTGCTCGTAGCTGCGGCGGAGGTCGGCGTAGAGGCGCGCGTTCTCGACCGCGACCGCGAGCTGGTTCGCGACCGCGGTGGCGCGCTCGACCTCGGCGGCGCCGAACCGGCGCGGGCCGGCGGTCTCGATGATCACCGCCGTCCCGACGTGGCGGTCGCGCACGAGGAGCGGGACCACGAGGTAGGCGCGCCCGCCGAGGAGCTCCCGCTGCTCCGGGGAGATGCGCGGATCGGTGCGCGCGTCCTCCACGACGAGCGGCGCGCGGCGCGAGAAGGCGAGCGCGCCGAACGAGCCCGGCAGGTCGAGGGGCGGGCGCTGGCCGACGACCTCCCGCGGCCCGAACACCGCCCGGAACTCGAGGCCCGCGCCGTCGTCCCTGGCCAGGGCCAGGGCGGCGAGCGGCGCGTCCACGATGCGCGCCAGGTTGCGGACGCCGCCGTCGAGCACCTCGGCGAGGTCGAGCGTGGCCACGAGCGACCGCCCCATCTCGTAGAGCAGCCCGAGCTCCTCCGCGCGCGCGACCGTCTCCTCGTACAGCCGGGCGTTGTCGACCGCCACCGCGAGCTGGTGGGCGATGGCGAGGGCCCGGGACAGCTCCGCGGGCTGGAACGGGGCGCCCTCGCGCCCGCCGGCCACCAGGGCGACGCCGACCGGACGATCGCGCACCTGGAGCGGCACCGCGAGGACGGGCGGTCCTCCGGGCTCGAGCGCGCCGGTGGCCGGCGCGCTCCCGTCGAGCGCGCTCCAGGCG
>JAEYOU010000054.1 GCA_023411405.1 Pseudomonadota bacterium
TCCTCCCATCCCATTCTGGCTTGAGGCGTTCCGGCGAGGAGCAACGAGCGCAGCGAGCAGGCGGCCCCAATGCTCGGACTCCGGCCCTGCTCCGCAGGGCCTACGCTCAGGGCGAGCGGACTGGTGACTCCTCGGGAACGCGGCACTTACTCCGACACTCCTAGCGCCGTCTCCCATCACGGCGCCGCGTTCACCGCCTCCCGCGGCACGAGCACGATCTTGCCCGCGACCTCGGCGCGCTCCTTCATCGCGTGCGCCCGTCCGATCTCGTCGAGCGGCAGGACCGCTCCGATCACGGGCGCCAGCTTCCCCTCGGCGCGGAGCGCCAGGATGCGGGCGAGATCCTCCGGGATCGTCGGGTCGTCGGCCCCCCGCCGCCGGCCGATCCCGTAGAGGGCGACCCGGCGCCCCGGGGAGAAGAGCCGGTACGCGGCCAGGCGCAGGAGGGTCGCGGCGATCGCGCGACGGCCGACCCGCGCCTCGGTCGTGACCCCGAAGGCGACCAGGCAGCCGCCGGGGCGCAAGGCGGCGCGCGACCGGGCGAGGTGGGCACCGCCGACGCCGTCGAAGACGGCGTCCACGCCGGAGCCCGTGCGCGCGCGGACCACCTCCACGAAGTCCTCGCGCTGGTAGTCGATCGGGATCCCGCCGAGCCGCGCCACGACGTCGTGCTTCGCCCGCGACGCCGTGCCGAAGGCGAGCGCGCCGTGGAGGCGCGCGAGCGCGAGGAGCGCGGTCCCGACCCCGCCGCCCGCGCCGTGGACGAGGATGCGCGCGCCGGGCTCCACGCGCGCGACACGGTGGAGCATCTGCCAGGCGGTCACGTGGTCGAGGACGAGCGCGGCGGCCTCCGTGCTCTCGACGCCGCCCGGCACGGCGACGAGGTGCCGCTCCGGCACCTGGACCCGCTCCGCGTTCCCGCCGTTCACGACGAACGCCGCGACGCGATCCCCCGGCGCGAACCGGCTCGCCGCGGGGCCGCACGCCTCCACCACGCCGGCGAGATCGTAGCCGGGCGTGAGCGGGGGCCGCATCCCCGGGATGAAGCCGCGCCGCTTCTGGACGTCGCCGTAGGCGACGCCCGACGCGAGCACCCGGACCTGGACCATGCCGGGTCCCGGCGGGCCGAGCTCCTCCTCGACCACCTCCATCACCTCGGGGCCGCCGACGCGGCGGATGACGGCTCGACGACTCTGCATCGGTCCCTCCTGCACGGCCCCGCGCCCCGTGAACGCGCCCCGCCGCCGCCCCGAGGAGTACTCGGAGCCGTGTCCGATCTCCAGCGCCATACCGGGCTCGGGAGCGGGAGCGTTCACGGGCGCGGGGTCTTTGCCCCCGCCGGGCAGCGTGGGAGACTGCACCGGATGACCGACGCGAGGGCCGAGATCCAGGCGGTGCAGGAGGAGGTCTTCACGCGCGCGGCGTTCGTCGAGCGGCTCCTCGACGAGACCGGCAAGGTGGTCGTCGGGCAGCGCTACGTCGTCGAGCGGGTGCTCATCGGCCTGCTCACGGGCGGTCACGTGCTGCTCGAGGGCGTCCCGGGGCTGGCGAAGACGCTCGCGGTGAAGACCATCGCGGAGGCGGTCGACTGCGCCTTCAGCCGCATCCAGTTCACCCCCGACCTGCTCCCCGCCGACGTCGTCGGCACGCAGGTCTACGACCCGCGGTCCCAGACGTTCTCCGCGCGCCAGGGCCCGGTCTTCGCCAACGTGGTCCTCGCCGACGAGGTGAACCGGGCGCCGGCCAAGGTGCAGTCGGCGCTGCTCGAGGCGATGCAGGAGCGGCAGGTCACGCTCGGCGAGCGGACGTTCGCGCTCCCGGATCCGTTCATCGTCCTCGCCACGCAGAACCCCATCGAGCAGGAGGGGACCTACCCCCTGCCCGAGGCGCAGGTCGATCGCTTCATGCTCAAGGTGAAGGTCGGCTACCCCTCGCGCGAAGAGGAGCGCGCCATCATGGACCGCATGGTGGTGGCGGCCCCGCCGCACGCGGCCCGGGTGGTCGGCCCGGCCGAGCTCGCCGCGGCGCGCGGGACGGTGCTCCGCGTGTACATGGACGACCGGGTCAAGGACTACGTCGTGAACCTCGTGTTCGCGACGCGCGATCCGCGCGGGCACGGCCTCGCCGAGCTCGCCCCGCTCGTCGAGTACGGCGCCTCGCCGCGGGCGACGCTCTTCCTCGCGCTCGCGGCGCGCGCGCACGCCTTCCTGCGGCGCCGCGCCTACGTCACGCCCGAGGACGTGAAGGCGATCGCCTACGACGTCCTCCGGCACCGGATCACGCTCACGTACGAGGCCGAGGCCGAGGAGGTCACCCCGGAGCGCGTCGTCTCCCGGGTGCTCGACCGGATCGAGGTCCCTTGACCCTTCCGAACACCCGGAGCCTCCTGCAGCGCGTCCGCCGGATCGAGATCGCGACCCGGCGCGCGGTCGAGGACACGCTCTCGGGCCAGTACCACTCCGTGTTCAAGGGCCGGGGCATGGACTTCAGCGAGGTCCGGCCGTACGCCCCGGGCGACGAGGTGCGGGCGATCGACTGGAACGTGACCGCCCGGACCGGCCAGCTCCACGTGAAGCGGTTCGTGGAGGAGCGCGAGCTCACGGTGATGGTCCTCTGCGACCGCTCCGGCTCGGCCGACTTCGGGTCCGCGGCGCGGACCAAGGCCGAGGTCGCCGCGGAGATCGCGGCGCTGCTCGCGTTCAGCGCGGTCGCCAACGGCGATCGGGTGGGGCTCGTCCTCTTCACCGACCGCGTGGAGCGGTTCGTGCCGCCGCGCAAGGGCCGGCGCCACGCGCTCCGCCTCCTCTCCGAGATCCTCCAGGCCCGCCCCGCCTCCCGCCGGACGTCGCTCACCGCCGCGCTCGAGTTCCTCCGGAAGGCGATGCGGCGGCGCACGGTGGCGTTCCTGCTCTCCGACTTTCAGGAGCCCGCATCGGCGCCGGGGTTCCCCTTCGAGCGCGCCCTCCGGGTCGCCGCCCGCAAGCACGACGTCGTCCCGGTCCGGCTCACCGATCGGCTCGAGGCCGCGCTGCCGCCCGCCGGCCTCGCCTGGCTCGAGGACCCGGAGACGGGCGCGGTGGTGCGCGCCGACCTCTCCGACCGCGCGGTGCGCGAGCGGCTCCAGGCCGCCGTCGCGGCGGAGGAGCAGGCGCTCGCGGCGCTCTTCGCCCGGCTCCGGCTGGATCACGCCGTCGTCCGCGCCGACGCGGCCGATCACGTCGCGCCCCTGCTCGCCTTCTTCCGGGCCCGCGCGCGGAGGCTCGCGTGACGCCCTCCCGCGCCCGCGCCCGGCCC
>JAEYOU010000090.1 GCA_023411405.1 Pseudomonadota bacterium
GGAAGGCCGCGTGCCGCTCGGCCGGGCCGTGGACCGCGACCGCGGCGGCCGCGCGGCCGAGCCGGCTCAGCTCGCGGATCGCGCGGAGCACGCGCCGCCCGCCCTCGCCCATGTCCACCACCACCACGCGGCCCAGCCCGTTCGCTTCCCGCATCACGAGGACCCCTTGTCGATTGTGTCGGCGGCGCCGTGCGAAGGACACCGTCTCCGTATGGCGGAGACGGGCGGCTCACGCGCGCAAACGTGGGGCTCCTCAAATCAGATGGAACGGCCTGGCGCAAGGGAGAGTGGGGCCGCCGCGCCGTCCTGTCGCGCCGTCCTCGACGCATCGCGGCACGGGGGAGCCCGAGCGCGCGGACGCGCGCAGGCGCGGACGCAGCGCGGCCTGCGGGTGAAGGGTGCGCGCGCTGCGCCACCGGCAGGCGACGAGCGGGCGCGCGCTCGCCCGCGCACCCGCAGTGCGAGGAGGGTGCGGAGGGGCTCCTCGCTGCGGTGCGTTCACCCAGGGTGACGTCGTGGGGCCGCAGGCCTCAGGCCGCGGGCTTCGGACCTCGGGCGGGCGCGTTCACGCTCCGAGCGTTCGACTCCGCGTGCCTCGCGAGCCACTGCTTGGCCTGCTCTGCGTCGTCGAACACCCCGACCGGCGCGCGGTAGTGCTCCTTGATCCCCCCGAAGATGACCTTCTTCACGCCCGTGAGGCCGACCACCGCGCTCGCCTCGAGCAGCGGCGTCACCCGCGTCGCGAACTTCGTGAGCTCCTCGACCGCCTCCGGGGCGAAGTGCGTGTCCCCCACGAGGGTCAAGGCGCGGGGGGAGCTGGGCTCTCGCAGGATCAGCCGCTCGGCCTCGGCCAGGACCGAGCCGTATTGATCGGGCCCGCAGCCGTCGAAGTCGATCTGCACGATGCGCTTTCCGTACGCCTGGACGATCTCGACCTTGCTCATGGTGTACCGGCCGGTGCAGGGGCCGGGCCACGGACGGGGCGTCTGTCCCGTGTTCCAGGGGCGCGAATTCACGGTGCGGCGACATCCACGCACCATGGGTAAATGCGATCGGTGGGTCCGGCCGCAGAACCCTGGACTTCGGGGGGGCGTCAGGCCTCGGGCGTCAGGCCTCGGGCCGCGCCGCGCTCATGCGTCGAAGCAGTACGCCACGAGCTGACCGGGGGCCGCGGCGCACGCGTCGCGCAGCCGCGCGAGCGCCTCCAGCGGCAGCGGTGGGGGCAGGGCCGACGGGCCTCGGGCCGCGAGGCCGCGAAGGATCTCGTCGAGCGCCTGGGGGCGCAGGAGGAGGAACACCTCCTCGTCCGTACCCGGGAGCACATCCAGGCTGGAGACCGCGTCCTCGGGATCGTCGTGCAGGACCTCGGAGAGCGCGTCCCACCCGAGCCGCACGTCCTCGCCCTGGAGGCAGAGATCGTAGACGGCGTCGTTCTGGAGCTCGGTGAGCGTGGAGCCCTCGGCGAGGAGCTCGCCCAGGATCGCGAGGAAGGGGCGGCCCGAACGCGTCGCGATCCGGAGCGCCTCCGAGAACGGCCGCCGGCCCGTGGCGCTCCACGCCGGGAACCGTTCGGCGAGCAGCACGGCGAGCTCCACGACGCTCATGGCTCGGATGCGAGCCGCCAGGCCCCAGTCGAATCGCCGAAGGTACTCGGAACCCATGTGCGAGCTCGCTCCGACCATCCCGCGCGGTCCTCGCGACCGCGTCGCGTGCACCGCGATCTCGGGACGAGCAGACCACGTCCGAGGGCCCCATGTCGAGGGGGAATCGCCCTTCGTTTGACACCGTTCCGGGCGCTTCTTAGGTCGATCGAGGTGGGCGCGACGATCCAGGAACGCCTCCGCAGGAGCGGCATCCAGCCCTCGCCCCAGCGCGTGGCGGTCGCGGAGTACGTGCTCGCGACGGAGGCCCACCCGACGGCCGAGCAGGTCTGGTCCACGGTGCGCGCGCGCCTCCCCGAGATCTCGCGCGCGACGGTGTACAACACGCTCAATCTGCTCGTGCGGAAGGGGTTGCTCCGCCAGGTGCAGCTCGAGGAGGGCCGGATCGGCTTCGATCCCAACCTCGCGCCGCATCACCACTTCATCGACGACGCCACCGGCCACGTGCACGACGTGCCGTGGGACGCGCTCGAGGTCCGCCGCGTGGAGGCGCTCCGCGGCGTCGAGGTGCGCGAGTACCAGGTCGTCCTGCGCGGCCGCCGCGCGCGCGCCAAGAGCGGCGGCGCGGGCTCGACGTCCGCTTGAGCCGGCGCCCAAGTGGGACCTCGCGCCGGGCGGGGCTCCGGTTAGACGGAGTCTAAGACCCGGACCGCCCCCGAGGGGGCAACGACGAGGAGCGAACATGGCGAACCTGAAGGGGTCGAAGACCCACGAGAACCTGAAGGCGGCCTTTGCCGGCGAGTCCCAGGCGAACCGGCGCTACCTGTACTTCGCGAAGGTGGCGGACGTGGAGGGCTACCCCGAGGTCGCGGCCAACTTCCGCGAGACGGCCGAGGGCGAGACCGGCCACGCGCACGGCCACCTCGACTTCCTCAAGATCGCCGGCGACCCCGCGACCGGCCTGCCGATGGGCGACAGCACGCTCAACCTCAAGGCCGCCATCGCCGGGGAGACGCACGAGTACACGGACATGTACCCGGGCATGGCGAAGACCGCGCGGGAGGAGGGGTTCGCCGAGGTCGCCGACTGGTTCGAGACGCTCGCGAAGGCCGAGAAGTCTCACGCAGGGCGGTTCCAGAAGATGCTGCAGACGATCTCGTAGCCGTCGTTACTCCGCGCCCGTGCCCTTGCCCGTGCCCGGATTCTCCCCGGGAACGGGCGCGGGCACGGGCACGCAACTCAGATCCCCTCAGCGTCCGACGGGAGATCCCCGGCGCTGTGGCTCTTCGCCTCCTCCTCCGCCTTCCGGAACTCCTCCGGGTTCTGCTCGACGTCGCGACGCGCCGCCTCGGCCTCCTGCTCCACGTCCGACCTCCGCAGGTGCTCCTCGACGCCGGCGCGGTACTGCGCGTCACCGCTCCGCGACCCCTCGCCTTCGTTCTCCGGCTCGCTCCTGGGCTGCTCCGTATCCGCCATTGCTCCGCCTCCTCTCGCGCGCGTGCGCTGCAACACCAAGTTGCGACGTGGGCGCGGTGGGACAACCGAGCCGTGCGCGGCCCGCCGGCCGGCCGCGGGGACGCCGGGTCGGGACGCCCCCTCGTAAGCCCCTAGGAGGGCCTTCGAACGCTCCGCCATTCGTGACTAGGGCATGGCATGGCCTACAACGAGAGCGAGAGGCGATCCCTGTCCCGCGGTGAATGGGCGGCGGTGGTCCTGGCGGTGGTCGTGGTCGCCGTCGCCGCGTGGGTGCTGCTCCGCAAGCCCGAGCCGCCGGCGACGCCCCAGCAGACGGCGGAGGTCGCCGCCCCCGAGGGCCAGGTCGACGCGCCCGTGGCGCCGGTGAGCGACACGGACGCGCGCGCGGAGCTCGAGAAGCTCGGCTCCGACCCCGCCTACCGGCGGTGGCTCGCCCAGGCGGACGACCTCGTCCGCCGGTGGGCCGTCCTCACCGACAACCTCGACCGCGGCGAGAGCCCGCGGAGGGCGCTCGAGTTCCTCGCGCCGAAGGGGTCCTTCCAGGTGGTGCAGCGCGGCGCGAAGAGCTACGTCGCGCCCTCCTCGTACGCACGCTACGACGAGTTCGCGGGCGCGGTGGACTCGATCGACGTCGCCACGCTCGCGGGCGTCTACCGCACCCTTCACCCGGCGCTCGAGGCTGCCTACCGCGCCCTCGGGTATCCCGGCGGCTCGCTCGACGCCGCCACGGCCCGGGCGCTGCGGCGCCTCGAGGGCGCGCCGATCGCCGACGGCGACGTGGAGATGATCCCCGACGGCGGCGTGTTCCTGTACGCGGATCCGAAGCTCGAGGGCCTCGGGCAGGTCGAGAAGCACCTCTTGCGCATGGGCCCCGACAACGAGCGGCGCATCCAGGCGAAGGTCCGCGCCGTCCGCGAGGCGCTCGGGCTGGTGACGGAGCCGGCGGCGGCGAAGTGAACGGTTCGCAACCTTGGCGCAGGACTCCGCCGCGCGCCGAGCCCGTACACTCCCCTCCATGAACCACGTCTGCCCATGGTGGCTCGGCCCGGTCCTGGCGAGCCCGCTGCGGAAGCTCTGGCAAGACCCGCGCCGGATCCTCGCTCCCCACGTGCGCGAGGGGATGACCGTCCTCGAGCCTGGGCCCGGCATGGGCTTCTTCACGCTCGAGCTGGCGCGGCTCGTCGGGCCCGCGGGCAAGGTCGTCGCGGTGGACGTGCAGGAGCGGATGCTCGCCGGGCTGCGCCGCCGGGCCACGCGCGCGGGGCTCCTCGCGCGCATCGAGCTGCGCCGCGCGACGGAGGACGGCATGGCGATCGGCGACCTCGCGGGCCGGGTCCACCTGGTCCTCGCGTTCGCGGTGGTGCACGAGCTGCCGGACGCCGGCCGGTTCTTCGCCGAGGTGCGGCCGGTCCTCGCCCCCGGGGGGAGGGTGCTCGTCGCCGAGCCGCGCGGTCACGTCTCGGCCGGGGAGTTCGAGGCCACGCTCGGCGCCGCGGAGCGGATCGGCCTCCGCCGCGCGCCCGGGCCGGCGATCGCGCGGAGCCTCACGGCGCTGCTGGCGTGACCTTGGCCGCGGGCCGCGGAAGCCGGATCGCGAGGATCGTCCCGAGGAGGAGCACGCCGCCGGCGACCACCGCCGGCGGGAGGACCCCCATGTCGCGCGCGTCCGAGAGGTCCGAGAGGCGGCCCACGCCGGAGAGCAGGAGCCCGCCCGTCGCCACGAAGGCCGAGAGGAACGCCACCACCTTGCCCGAGTGGCCGGGGAAGGCGTCGGTGGCGAGCGCCATCGCCGTGGGGTAGACGCCCGCCAGGGCGGCGCCGAGCGCCACCACCGCCGCGAGCGTCACGGCGGGCGTCGGCGCGGCCGCCCACAGCCCGCCGAAGAGCAGCACGAGCGCCGCGGACACGGCGAGGAACCGGAGGTGGCCGATCCGATCGGCGAGCCTCCCGACCACGAGCCGGACGGCGGTGAGCGTGCCCCAGAAGATCGAGCTCATGAGGGCGGCCGGCACGACGTTCCCCGCCGCGCGCCGCGTCCAGTACGTGGAGATCCAGGTCCCGATCGACATCTCGATCGCGACGTAGAGCAGGAACAGGAGGCCGCACAACCAGAGCGCGCCGCGGAGGAAGAGATCACCCGCCGGCGCCTCGGGCGTGGCGCGGCCGGCCCCGACCTGCTGGCGCCCGAGCGCCGCGGCGACCGCGATCGGGAGGAGCGCCGCCGTGACCAGGGCCGGGCGCCAGCCGAGCCCCTGCCCGAGCGCCACCTGCACGACGAACGGGGCGATCACCGCCCCGATCCCGTAGAAGGCGTGGAGCAGGCTCATGCCGTGGCCCGAGTCGGTCTCGCCCGCGTGGTCCGCCTGCAGCGCGTTGACGCCGACCTCGTACCCCCCGCCGCCGAGGCCGGTCACGACGGCCGTGAGGAGGAGCGGCCAGAACGAGGGCGCCAGGGTGTAGCCGACCAGGCCGGCGGCCAGGAGCACGCTCGCGGCGATCACGAACCGCTTCTTCCCGAACCGATCCGCCAGCGGTCCGCCCAGGAGGCCGACGATCAGGAGGCCGATGAACTGCCCGGCGCCGAGGAGGCCTGCCCGCCAGTCGGACATCGGGATCTCGCGCTGGATCGACGGGAGGATCGGGCCGACCACGCACTGCGCGTAGCCGAGGGCGACGAACGCGAGGTACTGGGTGGAGCGGAGGGAGCGCGTCATGAGGTGCCGCGGTGATAAACCCGCGGCGGGCGGAGGGGCAAGAGGCCGTTCCGACCCGGGAGTGCGCACATTGCTCCGGGCGGACGCTGCGACGTCGCACGCGAGCGCAGGGCCAGCCGAGCTGGCTCGGAGCGAGCAGGGCTCTGGGGGGAGCGCAGGCGCCCGGCGCGTCGGCAGCCGGAAGCCGAGCACTCCCCCGTATCGATCACCATGAGATTCTTCGGAGACCATGCGCAGGACGAGGACCCGCGCGCGGTGGCGGACGATGTGGCCCGGGCGCTGCGGCGCGCCGCCCACCTGCCGGGCGGGATCGAGCGGCACGCCGCGGTCGCGGCCGCGCTCGTG
>JAEYOU010000181.1 GCA_023411405.1 Pseudomonadota bacterium
GGGCGCGTTCGTCGCGGCCGCGTTCACGCTCGTCGCGTCCGCGCTCGGCGGGGCCGCGGGTGCGGCCGGCCGCGTGAAGGCGATCGCGGAGCGCGAGCCGATCTCGGCGCGGCCGCTGGCGCCGCAGCGGACGTGAGAACGGGGACTGCGTCCCGGCCCCAGCAGCGCAGCTGCTGGGGCCCCGCGGGGCCCCCACCCCACCGTCGATCATTCACCCCTCGTTCACGTGCACCACCTTCGCCGGCGGGAAGCCGTTGAAGTAGGTGGCCGAGGCGCTCGCGTAGGCGCCGATGTTCTCGGCGTAGACCAGGTCGTCGAGCCCGAGGTCGGGCAGCTCCTCCGACAGGGAGATCGTATCGAGGCCGTCGCAGGTCTGGCCGAAGACCGCGGCGAGCTCGGTCGGACCCTCGCGCAGCGCCTTGAGGCGGTACTGGCAGTGGTCGAAGATGATCCCCGAGTACGTGTGGTAGACGCTGTCGTCCACGTAGTAGCAGGTCTTCCCGTCGCGCCGCGTCTTGCCGATGATGCGCGCGACCGCGGTCGCGGCGGTGGCCACGATGAACCGGCCGGGCTCGGCGATGATCTCGATGTCGCGGGGGAACAGCCGGTCGATCTCCGCGTTGATCCGCTTCGCCAGCTCCTCGATCGGCTTCACGTCCCGGTGGTAGGGCGCGGGGAAGCCGCCGCCGATGTCGAGGATCTTGAGCGCGTGGCCGCGGCTCCGGGCCTCGGCCATCACCGCGGCGGCCATGTTCAGGGCCTGCACGAAGTTGAGGAAGTTGGTGCACTGGCTCCCGACGTGGAAGGAGAGCCCCTCGACCGGGAGGCCCATCCCGAACGACGCGTCGATGAGATCGACGGCGTCGCCGGAGTCGCAGCCGAACTTCGAGGAGAGCTCCACCATCGAGCCGGTGTTGGGCACGCGCAGCCGGATCACCACCCCGGCGTGCGGCGCGTGCTCCTTGATCTTCCGGAGCTCGAGCAGGTTGTCGGCGGTGACGAGCGGCTTGTAGGGATCGAGGGCCCGCAGCGTCTCCTTGGGCTTCACCGGGTTGGCGTAGATGATCTTGTCCCAGATGAAACCCTGCTGCTCCTTCGCCGGCAGGCCCTCGATGTTGGCGTGGACCAGCATGAACTCCTGGAGCGACGCGACGTCGAAGCTCGCCCCGGCCCGGTAGAGCGTGCGCACGATCGCCGGGTCCGGGTTGGCCTTGACCGCGTAGTACGCCTGGACCTTGGGCAGGTGGCGCTTGAAGGCGGCGTAGCTGGCGCGGACGACGTCGTGGTCGACGATCACCAACGGCGTGCCGTGTGCGCGGGCGACCTTCTCCAGGTCCTTCGGGTCCATGCTCAGTCCACCTTCGGCTCGGATCCGTCGAGCATCTTCACGTCGTTGTGCTTGAAGTACTCGCGGGCGAGGGCCTTCACCATCTTGGCGCGCTGATCGTACAGCCGGCGGAGCTTGCGCGGCTTGTGCTTCGCGAGCGCGTACTGGGTGAGGATCGGCATCGCGATGGTGGTGTCGGTGTAGCAGACCACGGCGTCCGGCAGGCGGTCGGGATCGACCTTGCCCCAGCTCACCGCCTCGCTCGGCGTGGCGCCGGAGAGGCCGCCCGTGTCGGGGCGCGCGTCGGTGACCTGGAGGAAGAAGTCCTGGCCGTACTCCTTGATCCGGAGGACCTCCTGGATCTGTGGCTCGGTCTGGAGCATGAAGTTCTTCGGGCTGCCGCCGCCCCAGAGCACCACCGCGCTCCGGCCGCCGCCGCGCTTCGCGGCGAGCACGAACGCGGTCGTCTCGTTCACGTCGATGGACGGGTTCACGCGCAGCTTCGAGCCGCGGAGCTCGACGCCGGCGACGTTCATGCCGATCGTGGAGTCGCCCGGCGACGAGGTGTAGCAGGGCACGCCGGCCCGGTAGGCGGCGGCGAGCACCGAGACGTCCTTCAGGCCCGCCTTCCGCTCCCACTCGGCGCAGTACTTCCCGAGGAGGTAGTGCAGCTCGGCGGTGCCCATCTCCTTCTGGAACTCCTCCTGGCAGAGGATGTTCCGGAGGATCTCGTCCGTGGCCATCAGGCAGTCGCTGTAGCCGAGGAGCACGTCGTAGACGCGGACGATGTCGTTGTTGCGCAGATCTGTGTCGTCGAACTTGAAGCTCCCCACGCGCACCGGGTAGTTCAGCGCGAAGTGCATGTCGTGGTAGAGGTTCGCGCCGGTCGAGACGATCCAGTCCACGAACCCCGCCTTGATGAGCGGCACGACCGACGAGCAGCCGAGGCCGGCCGGCGTGAGCGCGCCGGAGATGCTCATACCGATGGTGACGTCCGGCTCGAGCATCTTCTGGGTGAAGAGGTGGCAGCCCTCCTTCAGGCGCGCCGCGTTGTAGGCGAGGAAGACCTCGTCCACGAGGTGCGCGAGCGGCTCCTTGCCGGTGAGCCCCTTCGGCAGGATGCGCTTGCCCGCGAGGTACTTCTCGCGGTGCGGCATCTTCTTCTTCTTCAGCCAGTCGGGGGCGTCGAGCAGGTCTTCACGGTAGCGGGCGCGGGCGTTCGTCTTCTTGGTGGTCTTCTGGGCCATATGGGGGCCGGAGAGTAGCGTCGCCCAGCGGAGATGTCATCCCCTTCGAGCCCGGGCGCCTGCCCGTCTCCGTCCTGCTCGCCGGCAGCCCGAGCCGGTGGGGCGCAGTCAGTCCTCGAGCACCTGGCCGATCCGCTCCAGGTCCTCGGGCTCGACCTCGACGAACCGCAGCCCCATCTCGAACCGCGCGCGCGAGCCCTCGGGCTGCGGCTCGGCCCAGACCACCTCGGCCAGGCAGACCGCGGTGCCGCCCTCCGGCAGGAGGAGCTCCAGCTCGAGCCGCGTGCCGACCTTGTGCGGATCGTCGGAGAGGGCGCGGAGCCCGCCGAGGGAGATGTCCTGCACGAGCCGGGGCGCGACCCGCGCGAGCGGGCCCGCCGGCCGGACGAGGATGGCGGCGCGGGCGCGGTGGAACTTGCGCCGATCGACGGGTGCGGGCATCGGGGACCTCCGGCGTCGCGCCCGAGGAGAGCACGGCGGCCGAGCGCCTGTCACTGTGTGTGAGGTGGGACCGCGTGGGCGGAACGGCCACCCGCGCGCAGCAGGTGCGCGCTCCGGTCGCGCGTCAGCCCTCGCCGTCCGGCGAGGTCCGGAGCGGGGCGTCGCCCACGAGGGCGCGCAGGAACGGGCCCATCGCCTCGACCAGCGCCGCCGAGAACGAGAGGCCGGTGCGCCACGGCGCGGCGGCGCTGGTCCACGCCACCTGGGCCGTCCCCGTCAACCCGTGCGGCAGCCGCGTCGAGCTGAGCTCCACGTGGACGAGCGCGCCCTCCGGGAGCTGCCGCGACAGCGTGATCCCGCACCCGCCGAGCCCCACCTCGGCGGTCAGGCACGTCTCCTCGAGCCCGCGGCCGCGGACGACGATCTTCACGGGAACCTGGAACCGAGAGTAGCGCCGCCGCTCGTTGCCCGACACGCAGCACCTCGTGACAGTGGTCAGTGGTCAGTAATCCGTACTCAGCGGTCAGCCAGTCTCCAGGGATCAGTGTGCAGGACCAGCGGGAGAAGCGGAACCCGACACCTGCCAACGACCACCGACAACGGACCACTGACCACTGACACCTGATCCCCTTGTGGACGGTCGGTTGAATCTGGTGGACTGCTCCTCCGTCCCTCCTCCAAACGACGTGGAGGCTCTCATGACCCGGACCGCCCGACTCCTGCTCCTCACCCTCGCCGTCCCCACCTTCGCCGCCGCCGGTGAGCTCGGCCGCGACCACCAGGAGCTCCGGCGCGATCGCGCGGAGATCCGCGGAGAGAAGGCGGCGCTCGCGGACGACGTCCGTGACGTCAAGCACGTGGAGGCCCTCCTCCGCGAGTTCGATCGGGCCCGGGGCGCCCGCGACCTCCGCGCGCTCAGGGCCGTCGAGCAGCGCGTCGCGCGGGCGCTGAAGGACGAGCACCGGGAGGCGAATCGCGAGAGCCGGCAGGCCCAGGGCGAGCTGCGGCAGAGCCGCCAGGAGACGATCCAGGAACGACGCGAGGTCCTGGGGGACGCCGCGCAGCCGAGGCCCGCCCGCCACGCCGACGATCGCCGCGACCTGCGCGACGACCTGCGCGACCAGCGGGACGATCGGGCCGACCTGGTGCGCGAGGAGCGGTACCGCAAGCGGATCGCCGCCCTCCGCGCGCAGTGGGTGAGCCGGCTCCACGATCGGAGCCGGCTGGCCATGAACCAGAAGCGCGCCATGCTCCAGGAGGTCGTCGAGCTCGCCCGCGCGGAGGTCCGCGCCACGGCCGTCGAGCTGCAGGAGGATCGCGCCGAGCGCCGCGAGGATCGCCGCGAGCTCCGCGAGGATCGGCACGAGCGGCGGTGGGGTCAGTAGTCGGTGCTCAGGCCGCACGGGCGCCGCGCAGGAAGGCGGCGAGCTTCGCGTCCACCGCGCCGATGTGGCTCACGAGCCAGCCGCGGACGAGATCCTTGAAGTCGAGCACCAGCTTGGCGTTGGGGCCCTTCTCCGCCAGCGTGCGCTCGAGCTCGTGGAACCGCTGCTCGAAGTAGCGGTGCGCCTGGGCGTGGCTGGGCGCGAGCGGATAGTTCGCCCGCGTCATCAGCTGCTCCTCCAGGGCGAAGTGGTCCCGGCAGTAGTCGCGGAGGAACCCGACGAGCCGGGCGACCTCGTCGGCGGCCTTGCCCTGGAGCATCGCGTCGATGAGGGCGTCGGCGCGGGCGAACAGCTCCTGGTGCTGTTCGTCGATCGTCGCGTTGCCCGTGGCGAGGCTCGGGTTCCAGATCGGCATGGGGCCTCCAAGAGGTCCGCCGAGAGGGCGGGATCGCGGACGCTGCAAGAGCGAGGCCCTTGCCCGGGCACGCCCGAACCGGCGTGTTCGCGGGCACGTCGCGGGATCGAGGCCCCGTCCCCGCCGGGTGGCGGCGGACCCGAGGCGTCGCGCGGTCCTCACCCGGCGTGGGCAGACGCCAGCGCCGCCTCGCGTCGCCGCCGCGCGGGGGCGGTGGCCAGCGGCGCGGCCGCGACGACCTGCCGGGAGCCGGCCAGATCGGCGTGCCAGCGCGCCTCGAGCTCGGCGGCGAACCGCGGGTCGTCCACGACGAGGCAGCCCTCCTCGAGCCACTGCATCGAGAGGAAGTCCAGGTTGATGGATCCGACGATCACCAGGCGGTCGTCCACCAGCATCGTCTTCGCGTGCATCATCGACGCCTGGTACTCCCAGACGTTCGCGCCGCCGCGCTGGAGCCGGCCGTAGTACCGGCGCTGCAGAAACCGCACGATCGGATGATCCAGGTGGGGTCCGGGGAGGAGCAGCCGGAGATCCACGCCGTGGCGCGGCAGGAGGAGCAACGCGCCGAACACCTCCGGGGGCGGGACGAAGTACGCGTTGGCGATCCAGGCGCGGCGGCGCGCCGCCATGAGCGCGATGTGCGTCACCCAGCGTGCGTGCGAGAGGCCGACGACGTCGGTGCTCGTGACGTACGCGGCGCGGGCGTCGCCCGCCGGGTGCGCGCGCTCGAGCTCGGCCCGCGGGAGGAGCGCGCCGCCGGTCTCGAGCCAGTGCGCGGCGAAGGACGCCTGCATCTGCCGCACGACGGGCCCCTCGACCTCGGCGTTCGCGTCGCGCCACGGCGGTCCGTCCTTGCCCGTGCTCCACTCCTGCGCGATCCCGAACCCGCCGGTGAACCCCACCTTGCCGTCCACGATGACGGTCTTCCGGTGGTTCCGCCCGGTGAGCGAGAACGGCCTTCGCTTGGGCGGGCGGAAGTACCGCACCTCGCAGCCCGCCGCGAGCAGCGGCGCGGCGAGCTCGTCCTCGAACCCGGAGCTGCCCACCGGGTCGACCAGGATCCGGACCGCGATGCCCTCGCGGGCCCGGCGGCACGCGAGGTCGGCGAGGCGAGCGCCGACCCCGCCGGGCTTCCAGATGTACAGGCCCACGTGGATGCTGTGCTCGGCCGCGCGGAAGGCCTCCTCGAGGGCGCCGAAGATGGCGGCGTCGTGGTGCCACGCGACGCGATTGCCGCCCACCAGGGAGGCGCTGGTGGCCTGCGCGAGGGCGAGCCCCACCTGATCCTCGCCGCCGGTGAGGCCCATCCGGAGCGAGCCGAGCGCGCCGGAGCGGGCACGGCTCGTCCACCAGCGCTTCGCGACGGCGCCGATCGCCGCGCCCGTGAGCAGGCCCGTCGTGAAGGGAGACCTCATCATCGCCGTGAAGCCTGCGCATCGCGGCCGCGGGCGCCCGGGCCCCGCAGCGACGATCAGGAGTCCAGCCGTGCGCTCGGCTGGAGCGCGGGCAGCTCGATCGTGAACCGCGTGCCGCGCTCCGCCCCGGGCACCAGGGAGACGGCGCCCCCGTGCGCCTCGACGATCTTCTTCACGACGAACAGGCCGAGGCCGCTCCCCGGGATGCCGTCGGCGCGGCGCGACCGGCGGTAGGGCTCGAAGAGCTGCTCCACCTCCGCGGGGTCGACGCCGATGCCCTCGTCCGAGACGTGGATCCGGAGGTGGGTCGAGGCTGGCTCGAGCGCGATCGTGACCTCGCCGCCGTCGGGCGAGTACTTCGTGGCGTTGCTGACCAGGTTGACGAGCACCTGCTCGAGCCGCAGCGGATCGGCGCGGACGTGGGCCGGCCCGTCGCCGGCGACGAGGCGCAGCCGGTGCCGCGGGGAGCTCGCGGCGAAGAGGCCGAGGACGTCCTCGCAGACGCGTCGCGCGTCCACCACGTCGAGCGCCAGGCGCAGCGTGCCGTGCTCCGAGCGGACGACCTCGAGGAGATCGGTCAGCATCCGCTCGATGCGTGTGACCTGCCGGCCGGCGAGCGCGAGCGTGGCGCGGAGCCGGAGCGGTGGCGCCGGGTGGTCGCCGGGCATGGCCGCCGCGAGCGCGAGCTGGAGCGCCGAGAGCGGCGTGCGGAGATCGTGCGCCACGCCGCCGAGGAACGAGAGCTGCTGCTCGCGCCGCCGCGCGAGCGCGTCCGCGAGCCCGTTGAACTGCCGCGCGATCGCGCCCAGCTCGGCCGGACCTCCGGAGTCGGCTCGCGCCGCGAGATCGCCCTCCGCGTACCGGTCCATCGCCGAGACCAGCGAGGACAGCGGCCGGAACGCGCGGCGGCGCAGCCACCAGAGCAGGGAGAGCACGGCGGCGGCCAGCACGGCGGCGAGGGTCGTGCCGAGGACGTCGCCGGCGCGATCCCAGCGGCTCACCTCGCGCAGGCTCCGCGCGCTCGCCGCGTACCACCGGTCGCCGACCTCGCGGAGCTCGCCGTACGCCCGGCCCAGGGCCGCCGCGGGGTCCGGGTTCGATCCGGCGTCCGCGAAGTACGCGTCCAGCGCCGCGCGGGCGCCGCTCGCGGGGCCACCGGCGGGCTCGCCGTGGCGGTCGAGGACCCGGAGCACGTCCGCGCGTAGCTCCTGGCGGACGACCTCGTCGCGGGTCCGGGCGAGCAGGAGGAGGTCTCCGGCTGCGCGGTCGAGGTCGTGCGCGGCCGAGGTCTCGCGCTCGAGGCGCAAGGCCGATGCGTGCATGCGGGTCGTCATCGCGGCGAGCGCGATCGCAGTGGCGAGCGTGACGGTCGCCATGCCCGCGAAGCCCGTGGTGAGCACGGCGCGCAGGCTCATGGGCCCGCCGCGCCTCGTTCCGCGTCTCGTCATCCCTCCTCCGGAGCCGCGCGCCCGCCGGGCAGTACCACGGCCCCTCGTCCTTCGAGGTCGCGCGTGGACCGCTCCGTCAAACTAGCGTACGGAGCGGGAAGTCGCAGGATGGGCCCAAGGGGGCCTGGTGCCGGCCGAGGAGGGGCCCGGCGGCTCAGCGATCCCCGGGCACGCCCCGCCGCAGGAGGCTGCCGCGGCCGGTCCCCCAGCGGATCTCCGCGGCCGCGGTGCCCGGGATCCGGTAGGCCACGACGCCGCTCGCGGAGGTGCCGACGAACACGTGCAGGTCTCCGCCCTCGGCGAGGCGCGCGAGCGTCGGCGCGCCCAGGCCGCCGTTCCAGCCCCCGCCCCGCGCGGGCGGGAGATCGACCGCGTGGGCGAGGCGCCCCTGCGCGTCGAGGATGAACAGCTTCCCCCGCGCGTTCGAGGCCTTGGGCGGCCAGGAGGCGAAGAGGACCTCGGCGCTGCCGTCGCCGTCGAGATCGGCCACGGCCGGCTCGGACGCGAACGCGTATCCCGGGCCGGGCACCGTGAACGGCCACCGGCCGTGCTCGGTCTTGTCCAGCCAGAGCGCGTGGAGGCGGCCGTCGTACGACGGGTAGAGGATCTCCTCGCGGCCGTCGCCGTCGAGGTCCGCGATCGCCGGGTTCGGGAGCGCGCTCTCGATGACGTCGTAGTCCTCCGACCGGGGCGAGGCGCCGGAGCGCGGCGACGGGATGGCCGTCCAGTCGAACCCCGCGCCGCTCCAGCGGCTCCGGTCCGCCTTCAGGATGAACGGCATGTGGTAGAGGCTCCGGTACGGTTCGGCCGCGCAGTCGTAGACGTTCCCCACGACGACGATCTCGCGCGTCCCGTCGCCGTCGAGGTCCGCGACGACGGGCGCGCTGTCCGCGAAGTTCGGCCGATGCTCGGTGCCGCAGTCGGCCCAGCCGCGGAGATCGACGGCGTCGGAGACGTGCACGCCGACCTCGCTCCAGACGCTCCGGTCGGTGTACCGCGGGTGGACGCCGAGCTGGTCCCCGGCGTGGTCGAGCGCGGTGATGTAGTGGGTGTCGGTCGGGCCGATCACCTCGGCGTCGCCGTCGCCGTCGAGATCGGCGACGGCGACGTTCTGGTTGTACATGCCCCAGCCGTACCCGTCCTCGCCGTCGCGGCGGGCGGGCCAGCCTGGGAGGACCGCGCCGCTGGGGCCGTAGGCGGAGAGCTGCCGCGTCGCGCCTCCCCAGGCGCGGCCGACGACGACCGCGAGGTCATCCCCCCCGGTCATGCCGGGCGCGATCGCGAGCGTGCGGACCTCGCCGGCGCCGAACGGGTGGACGGACCACTCGACCGCGCCGGACGCGGAGTACACGGTCAGCTCATCGCCGCCGCGCCCGACCGCGATCTCGAGCGATCCGTCGCCGTCCAGGTCCGCGACGGCGGGGCTGGGCCAGACGCGCGCGCTGCTGCTCGCGCGCCAGCGGAGCGCCCCGGAGCCCGCCTCGAGCGCCACGAGATCGTAGGAGCCCCAGACCACCGCCAGCCCGCCGGCGCCGTCGCCGTCGAGGTCCACGACGGCCGGCGAGGCGTACCAGCCGGTCTGGCACCAGGACTCGAAGCAGCCGCCGTTGCGCCACAGCTCGACGGGCGCGCCGTAGGGCACCTCGAGCCGTGGCGCGCCTCCGCCTCCTCCTCCGCCGCCGCAGGAGGCGATCGAGAACAGGGTCGGCGCGAGGAGGGCGAGCGAGCGGAGGGTCGGCATCCGGTGAGCGTAATCGCGGGGACGTGTAGGCCGCCAAGCCTACCGATCGAGCGCCCGCTCACGCCCCCGAGGGCCGTGCGGCCCGCGCGTGGTGCCCATCCGCCCGGCCTTCCCCTGAGCCTGTCGAAGGGTCAGGCCGAGCGGTGTCCTGGCGCCCGCTCGTGCTGAGCTTGTCGAAGCACGAGCGGTGAAGGTCCACCGCTCGGCCTTCGATGGGCCCAGGCGCGGGCGGTCCGGTCACTTCTCGTTCGACGCCTCCGGTGGCGGCGGCGGCTTCCCGGTGAGCGTCCCCGGGTCCGCCGCCCGCTGGAGCGCCTCGGCCGCATACGCCGCGACGCGGAGCGTCTCCGGGCGGGCCGAGGTGCGGAGGGTCCAGTCGGTCCCCGCCGCCGCCGGCCTCGCCAGCCGGTGCTCGACGGTCTTGCCACCTGCGCGCCGGACGGCGACGACGAGCGTGTCCGCGACCGACGCGGCCTGGGGGTCGGCCACGCCGCTGATGTAGAAGTCCGCGACCGCGCCGACGAGCGTCTCCGCCGCCGTGGGGTCGAGGGTCGCGCCCTTCGGGAGCCCGGTCGCGCGCCACGAG
>JAEYOU010000368.1 GCA_023411405.1 Pseudomonadota bacterium
GGACGGAGCTCGCCGGCGCCGCGGGCACCGAGACGGGCGCGGCCACCGGTCCTGCCGAGAACGGGTCGTCGTCGCCCTCCGGCTGCACGGCCGGGTGCGGCGACGCCGGCTCCGCGCCGAAGAACGAGTCGAAGTCCTGGCTCGACCCTCCGCCGAACGGCTCCAGCACCGACTCGCCGTCGGGCGCGCCCTCGTCGATGTCGAGGGCGATCGCCTCCACGCCGCCGTCCGGGCTCGGGTACGCCGCCTGGATCGCGCCCGAGATCTCCTGGTCACCCCCGATGCTCACCTTCACCCGGCGCCCGGTCCGGAACCGCAGCTCGTCGACGACGGCGAGGTTCGACGGATCCGACATCGCCACCGAGAGCGTGCTCGTGTCGGCGCCGAGGGGGAAGACGTTGTGCTTCAGGGCGAACTCGCGCGGCACCAGCCCGACCGCCTGCTGGTGGGCGTAGGCCTCGACCTGATCGAGCCGCGCCACGTCGAACCCGAACCGCTTCGCGAGGACGCGCACCACCTCCTGCTCGGTGGCGAAGTGGAGGTCGACGACGGCCTGCCCGAGGCGGACGCCCCACTGGCGCTGGTGGCCGAGCGCGGCCCTGAGCTGCGTCTCGTCGATCATCCCCGCCTCGACGAGGAGCTCCCCGAGCCGCTTCTTCGGCGGAACGTTGGTCATCTGTCCCCGAATCCTAGCGGCCGGGCGTCCCCTGGTCGAGAGACGGGGAGTCGGGGTTCACGCCCGAGCGGCGCCGACCCGGGCATCCCTGCGGCGAGCACCCGGGCGGGCGCCGGGTCACCTGCCCTCTGGCTCGACCTTCGTGGCGATGGCGATGCGGGAGAGCCCGGCCCGCCGCCCCGCCTCCATCACCGCCACCACCCGGCCGTGCGGGACGCCCTCGTCCGCCTGGACCACCAGGACCGAGTCCGGGTGCGCCTGGGCCGACGCCGTGAACGCCCGCTCGAGCTCGGCGTCGCTCACGACCGCGCCGCCGACGACCGCCCGCCCGTCGGCGAGGACGGCGACGACGAGGTCGCGCGGCACGTCGCTCGCCTCGCCGCGGCTCCCCTTCGGCAGGTTCACCCGGAACCCCCCGCGGTCGGCGCCCGACTCGGCGATCGCCGTGGTCGTCACCATGAAGATGATGAGGAGCACGAGGAAGATGTCGGTGAGCGGCGTGATGTTGATGTCGGCGAAGATGCCGCCCTCGCCGTCCTGCTCCTCGCCCTGGGGGCCGCCGATCGCCATGGCGCCTCAGGCCTCCTTCACGGGCCGTGCCGCGGCGGCGTCCGGAGCGTCGCGCAGCCCCGGGAGCGTCTCCTTCACGAGCTCCAGGTACTCCTCGGCGAGGAGCCGCAGCTGCACCGCGAGCTTCTGCACGTGCACGTTGAGGAGGTTGTAGAGGAACACCGCCGCGATGCCGACGGCGAGGCCGCCGGCGGTGGCGATGAGCGCCTCGGAGATCCCTGCGGCCACCACCCGGAAGCCGCCCTGGCCCGTCTGCTCGATCTGGCGGAAGGCGTGCATGATGCCGATCACCGTCCCGAAGAGGCCGACGAAGGGGGCGATCGCGCCGATGGTGCCGAGGATCCACAGGTTGCGCCGGAGCCGGAGCCCGACCTGCTGCCGCTCGCGCTCGACCGCGGCCGCGAGGCGCTCGAACGGCGCCGGCTTGGCCCCGCGGATCGGCACGAGCGCGGCGAGGAAGAGGTCCGCGGCGGGCGAGCCGGAGCGATCGCACTGCGTCCGCGCGTCCTCGAGGTCTCCGCGGTAGAGCGAGCGCGCCACCGCGTCGGCGAGGCGCCGCGCGCCCGCGGTGAAGCCCCAGAGCGCGATGGCGCGCTCGACCGCGACGGCGACGGCGACGACCGAGCAGCCGATGATGATCCACATCGACGCGCTCGCCTGCCGGAGGATCTCGATGCCTTGTTCCAAGGGGGCTCCCGGGAGGATCGGTGCTCGTCCTCACTTGTAATCGGTCAGGCTCTTCCGCCCGCGCCCGAGGCGCGGCTCGGCCTTCGCCTGGCAGGCCGGGCAGCGGGTCGCGTAGGGCATCACCGCGAGGCGGCGCGGGTCGATGTCCTCCTCGCAGTCCTCGCACAGGCCGAAGTCGTCGGGCGCCTGGGCGAGCTTCCGGAGGGCGCGGTCCACGCGGGCGAGCAGGTCGGCCTGGCCGCGATTCCGCTGCGAGGCGAGCACCTGGAGCATCTCCGAGAGCGCCTGCGCGTCCTCGTCGGCGACGCCGGTGGCCGTCGGGTCGGTGCGGTTGGGCTCGATCCGCGCCGGGCCGGTGGCGGTGATCTCCGCGCGCAGGCGATCGAGCGTGCGCTTCAGGGCGGTTCGCTGGGCGGGCGTCATGGCCGTCACTCGTATACCGCAGGCGGAGGGCGCGGGCGCCCGCCGCGTGCAGAACCACCGGCGGGGTCGGTCATTCCCCGCGCGGAGGCCGGGGGAAGAACGCGCTCGTCCGCGCGGCGTAGGCCGCGTACCCCGGCCGGCGCTCGCCGATGGTCCTCTCGAGGAGCGTCACGCCGGAGACCCGCAGGAGCAGGACGGTCATGAGCGCCGGCCCGGCCACGGACCAGGGCGCGCCGGCGGCGAGGCCGAGCAGCCCGAGGCCCCACCAGACGACGAAGTCGCCGAAGTAGTTGGGGTGGCGCGACCAGCGCCACAGGCCCGTGTCGAGCACCCCGCCGCGATTCTCGGGCCGGGACAGGAACCGCGCGAGCTGGGCGTCCGCCGCCGCCTCGAGCGCGATCCCGGCGAGGACGAGGAGCGCGCCGGCGACGTCGAGGAGGCCGAGCGCCGGCGGTCCGCGCGCGGCGCTCGCCTGGAGCGGGAGCGAGACGATCCAGAGCAGGGCCGCCTGGAGGAGGAAGACGGTGAACAGGCTCCGCGCCGCGAACCGCGGCCCCGCCGCGGCGCGCATCGCGGCGTACCGCCGGTCCTCGCCGTGGCCGCGCCGGCGCAGGCCGAGGTGCACGCCGAGCCGGAGCCCCCAGCCCGAGACCAGCGCCGCCGCCAGGAGGCCGCGCGGCGAGGGGCCGGCGACGGCCACGGCCGTCCAGGCGACGAGCGCGAACCCGGGGCCCCAGAAGACGTCGACGATCGACACGTCGCGCAGGCGCACGCTCCACGCCCAGAGCGCGACGAGCGCCGCGGCGGGGACGGCGGCGGAGGCGAGGAGGACGTCGCTCATGGCTTCACCCCTGCGGCGGACGCGCAGGCCAGGGGGCGGCCGGCGGCGGCGAGGAGCACGGCGGACCACCAGGCCGCCTGCTGCAGGGCGAGATCACCCGGCCCGAGCCACGTCATGG
>JAEYOU010000578.1 GCA_023411405.1 Pseudomonadota bacterium
CCCGACCCCCATCCCGTCCAGCACCCGCCTTACTTCCGAAAACCGTGCCCGCGCGAAACGGATCCGCTCCGCCAATAGCCCCGCGTTCTGCCGCGCGAGTTCGAGCGACTCCTCGTCCCGGTCCGTCGCAACCACGAATCCCGTCGTCAGCCGGCCGGCAATCGCGATCGTGTGCCCGCCGAGCCCGCAGGTTACATCGGCATAGATCCCGTCCGGCTTTGGAGCCAAATACTCCAAAGCTTCGTTCAGCAGGACGGGAATGTGCATCGTTGTCCACCTGCCCTAAACCACCCCGAGCTCGTATAGATCCGGCAGCACCGTCGGGGCCTTCTCCTCCGCGCGCTGCAGCGACGCCTCTTGCGTCGCCTCGCTGTAAATCTCTACGCCCTGGCTGTCGTACCGCAGATACAACGGCTGATTCTCTACCCCGAGCTTGCGCCGCAGCGGCGGAGACAGCAGAACCCGCGACTGGTTGTCGATCTCCGATAGCGAACCGTGGTGGTCCGCATACCGGCCGATATCGAGCGCCAGCCTCGGGTTCGCGGCGAACTTCTTTCTGTTGTTCTCCCAGACCGATCTGGGATAAATTTTCCCTATAGATCCATCCAAGGTCGTAATGAAGAACTCTCTGTCTGGCAGGGCGCGGAGATACTCCTCGAGTTGCTTCGGCAACCGCACGCGACCCTTGTCGTCACAACGGGACGTGAAGGTCCCGAGAGGAGGGTCGGGCAGTTGAGGCACCACCGGAGAGGTCTCGTCCGCCACTAGTTACCCACCTTGTGGCCAGATTTTCGCCACAAGCTGATTGTAGTACCCCACAATGGGCGAAGCAAGCCTTATCTGGTTGAAAATTCAGGATTTACCGCGAAGAAAAGGCGAAGGCAGAAGCGCGCGGAAACGCCGCCAAGTCAACCACGTGACCCGGCGGCGCGGTAAGTACTACTAATTGCGTTCTCGCTCGGCGGCACGCGCCATCTCGCGTGCCTCACGCTCATCGGCTTTAGCCTGCCGCGAAGCCATCTCGAGTTCGCGCTTGGCCTGATCCTGGGGGAGTTGTGGCCGGAGGGCCCTCACACTGTCACCCAGAGACTGGGGTTCCGGACCCGTCATCAGGGCCTGGAGGTCGGCGAAGGGTATTCCCAAATTCTTCGACACGTGTAGTGCTGCGATAAACTGCCCCGTGTTCTTGAATCCCGCGGCTGCCGTTTCCACCGGCATGCCTTCAGGCAGCAGAGGCTGCACTCTCATGGCAAGCTGCGGATGCTTTTCCAAGTGAGTAAGGATTTGCGTCCCTCCCGCGTGAGCCTTGGTGACGTGAGGTGTAGCCTTGGCCTTCGGCCCGGCTTCCGCCTTGACACGCGGCGCCGGTGGAATCTTCGGGCCGCCACCGCCGGCCCGAACGGCTCGGCCATGCTGCGCAAGGCCGGCTACGCTGAACAGCAACACGATCGTCAACAGTCGCATTACATCCTCCTTTAGAGTCCGAAGCTTACGCCGAAAAACACCGTGTTCAGCGCATATGTGGTGCTCCGGCTGTACCCCAGGTGAAAATCCACATTCCGGTTCGGAGCGATTGAGACCCACAACGAAGCCCCGCGGTCCCGAAGAATGTCCGCGGGCCCCTGTGTCTCCGTCACGGTCTCGAACACCCCCTGCTTCCCGCGTCCCCGTCCCTTTGCCTGGCCTTGTCCGGGCATTGTCGGCGACGTTACCGGGTCAGGCGTCACGGTCGGGGCTTCGTCTTTCTTAAGTACCCGGCTGACCACCGTCTGGTCGCCGGAAGGCTCGATTGCGTACGCCGACGCTCCGAACCCGATTACATTCGTCACTGAGACCAGCGCTCCCCCTTCGAAGTGCGCCGCCAGCCCTTTCGAGGTGAACGGTCGCACGAAGAACGGCGAGTCCGACACGGTGTTCGACACCCCCGCCGACCCGTACGGTGTGACACGTCCGAACGTCCTCTGGAAAAGGTTGTTCCAATCCCAGGTGACATACCCGGTGCTGAGCCCCCGGTCCTCGCTGCCCGTCGGCGCGGTCACCGTAATCGAAGGCCTGTACGTGATCGCAGGGTGCTCGAAGTTGAGGTTCAGCCCGAGGTGCGCGTTTCCCAGGCCGGCGCCCTCGGAGGGGCCCAACACGCCCCCTGCATCGCTGGCCTTCACAAAATAAAACGGAAGGCCGGCTTCGACCGTCGCATACCGGTTCAGCCGGTACCCGAGAGTCGGATCCAGACGAAGAATGACTCCCAGATCATTCGCCGTCCCATTCACGGTAGTGCGAAACGTAAACCCGCGACCAGCCTCTTGTGCACACGCCACGCCGGCAAACGCCAGCGCAAGGGCAACCCTTCCCAATTTGGCCCACATGGAGGGCTCTTCCCGTGCAACTCACATTCCAAACAGAAGTCCCTTGTTTTCTTGACGAGACATTAAGACAGGTAGGTACGATTTACACTCCGGGCGATAATGTTTCCAGCGGAGGGCGCGTGGAACGGCAATTGTCCGGCATTGAGCCGCAGCAAAATCCCAGTCTCGGCGACCTCGCCCGCAGCGCATCGTCGCCCCTGGCAAGAAACGTCGCGCTCACGGGACTGTTCATTCTCGCCTGCTTCTATA
>JAEYOU010000624.1 GCA_023411405.1 Pseudomonadota bacterium
GGACCAGGACACCGAGTAGCTCGACGCGCCCCCCGCGCCGACCGCCCTGGCCGGCACGGGCGTGCCCTCAGGCGATCGCGGTCGCCGCGATCGAAACGCCGCGGTTCCTCGCGATCGTCTCCACTCATTCGCCGATAAGCGGGGTCACGTGATGGCCTCCGTGACGAACGCGGTGGCGCACCTGGAGGACGTTCTAGGAGGTCCGGTAGCCCGGGACATCGAGCGCTGCATCCAGGGACGGTGCTTCATGCTGGGAGCGGTGGACCGGCCGGACGGGAAGGTCCCGCCAAAGGCACTCACATACATGGCAAGGCAGCTGAACGAGCTAGCGGATCTGTTCCTCGAGGCTATCCGTCCGCCTCCCCCGCCGCACGCGACGCCCGTGTACGATCCGACAGGCATCGCCTTCGTCGTGCAGGAGGCGATCACGAAGTTCCTGGAACCCTGGCTGGGACGCCTCGGTCTCGCTGCGCACGCTGGCGTCCACAAAGAGCACTGGACGCGAGTGCGCGCCCTCAATCGCCGGATCGCGGCTGAGATCGGGAACGAGTACGACACGCTCCGGCCGGTCGCAGACCTGGTCAGCCGTTTCACCGAGGCCTCTTCCCGGTTCCTCGATAATCCCACGCGGTGGAAGGGCCCTGAAGCGCCCGATCCGGAGAAGCAGGCGGTGATCTCGGCGATCCGGCGTGCCGTTTCGACGGTGCTCCATTCTCTCTCGGCCGAGCGACTCGTCCAGCAGCACCTGGAGGAGTGGCGGACCGCCTACGACTCGCCGGAGTACCGTGGCAAGGGTTCGACCTTCAGACGGGCGCTTGCCATCGAGCACATCTACGAGACCGCCGTCCCGATCCCAGACGCGGCGATGACCCAGTTCTCTGCGCGGTTCCTGGCCGAGGTCCAGGAGATCCTCACGAAAGCTATCCGGGACAACGGTGGCGACGTGGAGTTCACCTCCGCTGCGGCCTGAAGGTACTTCCATGGGCGACGCGAAAGCGCTGGTGAAGAAGCAAGGGGCCCTGGAGAAGTTGAAAGAAGCGCTCGGCCCGATGCGCGTTCTAGCGGTCGGGGTGGACCGCTACGATAAGGACTCAGGGTTTCACGATCTGAAGACATGCTCCGGCGACGCGCAGGAGGTCCTGCAAGCGTACAAGGACGTGCACCAGCTGTTCGGGCACGAGGACCACATGGTCCTAGTCACAACGAAGATTGAGGGCCGGCGGCCCAGCAGGACTCGAATCCTGGGAGAACTCAAGCGGCTCGCCGACTCCGCGAAACCGGCGGACCGGATCCTGTTCTTCTTTAGCGGCCACGGGCACAGGATCCCGGGACTCGACAAGCTGTTCCTCGTTCCAGAGGACGCCTACAAAGATGACGATCCGGGGGCCCTTATCGAGTTTGACGAGGTGAAGAGCGTCCTCTCTGCGTCGGAAGCGAAGCAGAAGTACATCATCCTGGATGCGTGCCTTAGCGGCCCTGATGCCACGAAGTTCAAGAAGGCACCGGTCAAGCTGACGTCGAAGTTCTTCACCGAACACCTAGCCAAGGTGACCGGCGTAGCGGTCCTCTCATCGTGCGCGGACGATGAAGCGTCGATGACGCGCTCCCCGAGCCCGAACCTCAGCCTCTACACCCACTTTCTCGTGAAGGCGCTACGCGGGGATCCAGGCGCTCTTAACTCCGACCGCCACCTCACCCCGAGCAGCTTGCACGACTACCTCGTGATCGAGGTCTCGAAGCAGGCGAAGTCATACCACAAAGAGCAGACACCCGCAGTGTACAACGCCATCGAAGGCTACGCCGTGCTGGGCGACTTCAGTGCGGCCATCGTCTACCCGGAGTCGCTCGATCTGGGGCAGGCGCCGGCGGCGAGCGTCGAGTTCACCGACTCCGAATCACACCGTGTGAAGGACACACTCACGAACATAGCGAAGTGGACGTACTCGGCAGAGTACCTGGAGCGAATCGTGAACCAGGAACTGCCGGATCGCATGGCTGAGCAGCTGGGCAAAGTCGCAGCTCGGGTGCGGACTGCTCTGTCACTGCGCGCGGATCAGGTGACGGTGGAACGTACGTGCGTCCAGTTTCCCGGGGGGCAGTACTCAGTCGAGTTCAAGGGGGATCCCGATGACAAAAAGCGGGGTCAGCTCATCCACCGGGTTTCACTTCAGCCAGCCTGGTTCGACCGCGCCGACAGGATCCCCGACCTCCTCGATGCCGTGAAGATGGTTCCATCGGAGCTCACGGTCGTGCTCAACGGGTTCATCAAGCCGATGTCGGCGATCCCAGGGCTGGAAGCACGGGAGTGGCAGATCACGAGCCAGCTCCTGGACAAGGTAGAGGCGCAGCGAGAAGGAGGGTACACGCTCGTGTTCGAGCCGGGCGCGATCACCTTCCGTGGCTTCGCGCCGAGCGAGCTTTTCGGAAAGCACGCGGCGCAGCAGCCGTCGTTGATGGTCGCGGCGGTTCTGCAACTGGCGGGGGAGGTGAAGAAGTAGGGACTAAGCTAGCGCAGCAGTCAGGGTCGGCCCCGGGACAGCTGATGCCAAGCCTGTCAGTCGCCCCGGGTAATCTGAACCGCCGATGAACCGAACGGCCCGCTGACAGGAAGAAGCCCTCGGAGCGGATGGCAGATTCGCCAGCAACTCCGAGGGCTTCTATGTCGGGGCGACTGGATTTGAACCAGCGACCACTTGCACCCCAAGCAAGTGCGCTACCAGGCTGCGCTACGCCCCGGGAACTGCGGGGGCAGGAGAGGTATCACCGCGAAACCGTTGGGTCAACCTGGAAAGCAGTGGGGCCGCCTGGGGCGCGATTCGGCCCCGGATGTGCGCTGACCATATCCGCCGAATCAAGAGGTCCGGCGCCTCGCGGTACTCCTCCAGGAGGCCGGCGGGGACGCTCGGTGGGCGAGCGGGAAGGCGGGCTCTTGGGGCCTGGCGGGAAGGCAGGTCGCGGTCGCCGGGCTCACTTTCACTTCACGAGCTGCGACACTTTCTTGAACGCGGGCGTACCGCAGACGCCGAGCAGGTCGAAGAGCGCGGTCTCGGCGGTGGTCACCAGGGCGCCGGCGTCGCGGCAGAGGTCGAGGCCGATCCGGCGGTGCTCCTCGCTGCGGCTGGCGACGGCGTCGGCGCAGACCTGCACCTCGTGGCCGGCGGCGACGAGGTCGCGCGCGGTCTGGAAGACGCAGACGTGGGCCTCCATGCCGGCGATCACGATCTGCGCCTGGGGCTCGCGGAGCCGGCGCCGGAGGGCTTCGAGCGCGGCGGTGAAGCCGGGGTCTCCGGCGCAGGAGAAGGACATCTTCGCGAGCGGCGGGGAGGGCAGGAGCTCGCGGAGGCCGGAGAGCGTGGGGCCGAGGCCCTTCGGATACTGCTCGGTGGCGATCACGGGGATCGCGAGCTCCCGCGCGGCGCCGAGGAGCGCCTGCGCGTACTTCACGAGCTGGGCGAGCGTGGTCGGGGGCATCGCGGTGCTGAGGCGCTCCTGCACGTCGACGAGCAGGATGGCGGTGCGGGAGGGATCGAGCTTCAGGGGGAGGGGCATGCGTGCTCCGATAGCTCGCCCTTCGACAGGCTCAGGGCGAGCGGAGGATGAGGATGGCCTAGATCGCATACCCGGCGGCCCCGGACGACGCGGCGGCCTCGGGATCGATGGCGACGTCGACGCAGTAGACCGTCCCGGAGTTGAACGCGCGCTCCAGGGCGGGGACGAGATCGACGGGGTCGTCGACGTGCTCGCCGTCGCCGCCGAGCGCCTGCACGACGCGGTCGTAGCGCGTGGGGGCGAGCCGGGTCGCGACGGCGTGGTCGTCGCCGTACATCGCCTTCTGCGGCACGGCGATCTGGCCCCAGGCGGCGTCGTTCCCGACGACGACCACCATCGGCAGGTTGAACCGGACGGCGGTCTCGAAGTCCATGCCGTTGAGGCCGAAGGCGCCGTCGCCCTGGATGACGCAGACCGGGCGGTCGGGCGCGGCGAGCTTCGCGGCGATGGCGAACGGCGCGCCCACGCCGAGGCAGCCGAGCGGGCCGGGGTCGAGCCAGCGGCCGGGGCGGGGGAGGCGGATCACCTTGGCGGCGACCGCGACCACGTTCCCGCCGTCGGCGACGAAGGTCACGTCGCCGGCCCTCCCGGCGACCTCGTCGATCGCGCGCGCGAGGCGGAAGTGGTGGATCGGGCGCTGATCGCTCACCTCGAACCCGCGCTGCCTCCGCGCGCGCTCCTCCTCCCGCTCGCGCAGGAAGCGGCGCCAGCGCTCGGGGGCGAGGCCGGGCCGTGCGCCGTCGGCGAGCGCGGTCAGCACGCTCCGGGAGTCGCCGACGATGCCGACCTCGATCGGCCGGTTCCGGCCGATCTCCGCGGCCTCGCCGTCCACCTGGACGACGCGCGCACCGGGCGCGAACGTGGGCTCGGCGCCGTAGCCGACGCGGAAGTCGAGCGGCGTCCCCACCACCAGCACCACGTCGGCCTGCGCGAGCGCCTCCTTGCGGGCGCCCTGGAAGAACGACGGGTGATCGGGCGGTAGGCACCCGCGCCCCATGCCGTTCAGGAACACCGGCAGCCCGGTCCGCTCCGCGAGGCGGCGCAGCGGCTCGACCGCGTCGTCCCACCAGACGGACGAGCCGCCGAGCAGCACGGGCCGCTCGGCCGCGGCCAGGAGCTCGAGCGCGCGCGCGAGCTGCTCCGGATCGCCCGGCGCGCGCGCGGCCGTCCGGTACTTCACCTGCGCGTCGGCGAGGGCGGGGTCGGCGCCGTTCGAGAGCACGTCCCAGGGCAGCTCGAGGAACACCGGCCCGGGCCGGCCGGAGCGCGCCACCCGGAACGCCTTCGCGAGGAAGCTCGGCACGAGCTCGGGCGCGGGCACCCGATCCGACCACTTGGTGATGCCCGCGAAGAGCTGCGTCTGCGGCATCTCCTGGAGCGAGCCGCGCCCCTGGTTGAACGTCGGCGCGGCGCCGCCGAGCACGAGCAGCGGCACGTTCGCGGCCCAGGCGTTGGCGACGGCGGTCACCGTCCCGGTGACGCCGGGCCCCGCGGTCGCGACCGCGACGCCGATCCCCCGCCCGAGCCGCGCCCACGCGTCGGCGGCGTGCGCGGCGGCCTGCTCGTGGCGCGTGTCCACGAGCCGGATGCCCTCGTCCACGCACCCCGCGTAGATCGGCGCGACGTGCAGGCCCGACAGGGTGAAGACCGTGCCCACCCCTTCCTTCTTGAGCATCCGGGCCACGAGGTGGCCGCCTGGCAGGGTGTCCATGCGCGCGATCTCCGTGTCTCGACCCCGTGAACGAGCCCGCTCTCGAGCCCGGCGAGTGCTGATCGGAGGTCTAGATCGAAGACCCGGCGGAGGCCACCGCCAGGATCGGGCCGCTACTTCCGGTACCGCGACAGCGCCGGCGGCAGCTCGGCGAGCTGCGGGAACTGCTTGTCCGGGTGGAGCACGGCGAGCTTCGCGTAGTTCTGCGCCTCGGTCTCCGGCCGGCCCGGATCGGGCACGCAGCAGTCCACGGGGCACACCGCGGCGCACGCCTCCTCGCCGTGGAAGCCGACGCACTCGGTGCACTTGGCGGGGTCGATGACGTAGATGTCGTCACCCTGCGTGATGGCGGCGTTCGGGCACTCCGGCTCGCACGCGCCGCAGTTGATGCACTCCTCGGTGATGACCGTCGCCATGTGTGCCGTCTCCTCCTGGCCCGCCGCGCGCGGCGGGGCTCCGGACGATGGTACCGCCCCGGGCGCCCGGCGGATAGTGCGGGCGCCCCACAGACGCGACGAGGGCGGCGCCCACGGGACGCCACCCTCGCTGCGCTGCGGGACGTGTGGAGCCTGCTACTTCACGCAGCAGTCGACGGGGCACACGCCGGCGCACGCGGGCGTGTCGTTGTGCCCGACGCACTCGGTGCACTTCGCGGCGTCGATGACGTAGATGTCGTCACCCTGCGTGATGGCGCTGTTCGGGCACTCCGGCTCGCACGCGCCGCAGTTGATGCACTCCTCGGTGATCTTCAGGGCCATGGCTTCTCGAACCTCCCGCGCCCTCCGCGGGCGCAACGCGCCGACTTATCGGTCCAACGCGCGAGGGAGTCAAGGGCACCTGCACGCGTGCGCGGCGCGCCGCGCGAAACGCAATTTCTACCGCTCCGCGGTGCGATCATTGCGCCCCTGGCCGGCGACATGTCGCCGGTCCTCCTCCACCTCGCGGGCGAGCCGCGACATCATGGAGAGGCCCGCGGCCGCGAGGCCCGCGCCGACGGCGGCGAGGATCCCGAGCAGCCGGTCGCGGCGCGCGGACGCGAGCGAGAGGGCGACCGCCCGCCGCTCGTCGAACGCCTGCCGCTGGCGCTCGGCCAGCGCGCGCCGCGACTCCCGCGACTCGTGCAGCCCGGCCGCGGGGCCCTGGAGCGTGGCGACGAACGACTCGCCCGCCCTGCGGCCCGCCTCCCCGAGCTCCGCGAGCCGCCGCTCCCCGGCCTGGACGTGCAGCGTGGCGCGTCCAGCCACCCCCAGTCCAGCGAGGGCGAAGGGCAGGCAGATGAGGGCGATCCGGGCTCTACGCATGTCCCTTGACTGCAAGGCGGGAGCGCGCAGGATACCCGTCCCCGCCGGTCCGGGGCAACGTTTCCACTGGAAGACAAATGGCGAAGCCGTACGACCCCAGGGACTTCTACTTCCGCCAGGCCAAGAAGCAGGGGCTGCGCGCGCGCTCCGCGTTCAAGATCGACGAGATCCTCCGGCGGCACCGCCTCCTCGGGCGGGGCGACGCCGTGCTCGATCTCGGCGCCGCGCCGGGCGGCTTCCTCCAGATCCTCGCCGAGGAGGTGGGAGAGGGTGGTGCAGCGGTCGGGGTGGACCTCGAGCCGATCCGGAACCTCGGCAAGCCCTGGGTCAAGACGGCGGTGGTGGACCTCCTCGCCGCGGACGCGATCGACCGGATCCGCGCCCTCCACGCCGGGACGTTCCGGCTCGTCACGAGCGACATGGCGCCGAAGACCATCGGCGTGAAGGTGACCGACGAGGCGCGGTCGCTCGAGCTCGTGCGCATGGCGCTGCGCGTCGCGGAGGAGACGCTCGCGCACGGCGGCGCGCTCGTCGCGAAGGTGTTCATGGGCGGCGACTTCCCGGCGCTCAAGAAGGAGTTCACCGCGCGGTTCGCGGAGGTCCACGTCGTCCGGCCGGAGGCGACGCGCGAGCGCAGCTACGAGGTGTACCTCGTGGGGAAGGTGTTCCGGGGTCGCCGTCCCATTTCGCAGCCCGTGCCCGTGCCCGTGCCCGCGCCCGTGCCCGGTGCGGGGGCCGCGGGGCGCCCAGCGCGACGGGAGGTCGCAGCCGGTCCGCGACCGCCCGCCCTTCCCCTGAGCCTGTCGAAGGGTCAGGGCGAGCGGAAAGGAGCCAAGCTCGGCCCGAAGCGCCGCAAGACCTGATCCGTACCCGCTCGTGCTGAGCCTGTCGAAGCACGAGCGGGCGGAGTAATCTACGCCCCTCATGCCCACGCTTCTCGAAGAGCTCCAGGCCCGCGACTTCTTCCAGGACGCCACCCCCGGCCTCGCCGAGCGCCTCGCGCAGGGGCCCATCGCCGGCTACGCCGGCTTCGATCCGACGGCCGACTCGCTCCACGTCGGGAACATGGTCCCGGTGATGGCGCTGTCGTGGCTCCAGCGGCTCGGCGGGACGCCCATCGTGCTCGTGGGCGGCGGCACCGGGATGGTCGGCGATCCGAGCGGGAAGCGGAGCGAGCGGCCGGTCCTCTCGCTGGAGCAGATCGATCACAACGTCGCCTGCCAGCGCCGCCAGCTCGAGAAGTTCATCCGGTTCGACGGCGCGAACGCCGGCCGCGTCGTGAACAACGCCGACTGGCTCCGGCCCCTCGGGCTCATGGAGTTCCTGCGGGACTGCGGGAAGCACTTCACGGTCAACTACATGCTCGCCAAGGACTCGGTGAAGAACCGGATGGAGACCGGGATCTCGTACACCGAGTTCACGTACATGCTGATCCAGGCGTACGACTTCTGGCTCCTCTGGAAGACGCAGAAGTGCGAGCTCCAGCTCGGCGGCAGCGACCAGTGGGGAAACATCACCGCGGGCACCGAGCTCATCTCGCGGAAGGAGGGGGCCTCCGCGCACGGCCTCGTGCTCCCGCTCCTCACCACCGCGACGGGCGCGAAGTTCGGGAAGAGCGAGGAGGGGGCGATCTACCTCGACCCGCAGAAGACCTCGCCCTACCGCTTCTACCAGTTCTGGCTGAACAGCGACGATCGGGACGTCGGGCGCTGGCTCCGCTACTTCACGTTCTTCCCGATGGACGAGGTGCGGGCGCTCGAGGCCGAGCACGCGCGCGATCCGGGGAAGCGGAGCGCCCAGCGGCGGCTCGCGGACGAGATGACCGAGCGCGTGCACGGGGAGGGCGTGCTCCGGAACGTGCTCGAGGCGAGCCGGCTCCTGTTCGGCGGCGCCGACCTCCGCGCGGCGGGCCCCGAGGTGTTCGAGGTGCTGGCGCGCGAGCTCCCGATCGCCCGCGCCGCGCGCGCCGAGCTCGTCGGGCTGGGCGTGCTCGACGCGCTGGTGAGGTCCGGCCTGGCGAGCTCGAAGGGCGACGCGCGCCGCGGGCTCCAGGGCAAGGGCTTCACCCTGAACGGCGAGGTCCCCGCGCCGGAGCGGACGCTCGCCGCGGGCGACCTGCTTCACGGAAAGTACGTGATGCTGCAGAAGGGGAAGCGGAGCCACGCGCTGCTCGTCGCGGACGCGTGACGCTCGCCCTTCGACAGGCTCAGGGCGAGCGGGCAGCGAGACAGGCTCAGCGCGGCGGGCAGTGAGACAGGCTCAGCGCGAGCGGGCAGCGAGGGTCCGCTCGTGGTGAGCCCGTCGAACCACGAGCGGTCGCGGCCTACAGATCCCCCAGCCGCTCCTGCACCCGCACGATCGATCGCGCCTTCCCCGTCTCCTCGTCGACGTCGACGATCGCGCCCTGGAGCCACACGTCGCGGCGCCCCGGCTCGAAGCCGGTGGGGCGCTGGGTCAGGAACCGGTCGAGCACGAGCTCCTTCTTCATGCCGATGACCGAGTCGTGCGGTCCGCACATGCCGGCGTCGGTGAGGAACGCGGTGCCGCCGGGGAGGATCCGCTCGTCGGCGGTCTGCACGTGGGTGTGGGTGCCGATCACCGCCGAGACCTTGCCGTCGAGGAACCAGGCCAGGGCGGCCTTCTCGCTCGTCGCCTCGCAGTGGACGTCCACCAGGATGGCCCGCGCGCCGGCGGCCCGCAGGGCGGCCACCTCGACCTCCGCGACGCGGAACGGATCGTCGAGGTTCTTCATGAACACGCGCCCCTCGAGGTTGAGGACGCCGAGCTTGCGGCCGTCCGGCGTCTCGACGACGGCCCGGCCGCGCCCCGGGGTGCCCGGCGGGTAGTTCGCCGGGCGGAGGAGCCGCGCGTCCGGGCGCTCCAGCAGCGGCACGATCTCGCGCTTCGCCCAGATGTGGTTCCCGCTCGTGAGCAGGTCCACCTCCGCGGCGAGGAGCTCCTCGACGAGGTCGGGCGTGAGGCCGGCGCCCGCGGCGGCGTTCTCGCCGTTCACCACGACGAGATCGATCGCCTCCCGCACGATCAGCTTCGGGACGCGCGTCACCACCGCCTGGCGGCCCGGCTTTCCGAACACGTCTCCGAGGAACAGGATCTTCACGGTGCGTGCACAGGGGCGCGGGAGAAGGTCAGGGTCCGCGCCTCGGTGACGACGGCGTCGAGGCGGGCGTCGTGTCGCTCGAAGGGGAGCGCGGGCAGGAGCTGGACCTCGAACGCGAGGCCCACCCGGCGCGCGCCGGGCATCGCCTCGAGCGTCGCGTCGTAGTAGCCGCCGCCGCGGCCGAGCCGGTGACCGTCGACGGAGAAGCCGATGCCGGGGAGGATGACGACGTCCACGTCGCGCGGATCCACGGCGCGCGCGCCGGGCGGCGGCTCGCGCGCGCCGAGCGGTCCGCGCACCAGCGC
>JAEYOU010000511.1 GCA_023411405.1 Pseudomonadota bacterium
GCGGCCGCGCGCCGCGCGGCGACGGACTCAGAAGTCATCGATCCGCGTCCCGCTCCGCCCGGCGACGCCCTCGGCGGCGCCCGCGCGCAGGCGCGCCTGCTCGTCGGGGGTGACGTAGACCTCGTCCCAGAACCGCAGCGCGTGGCCGGCCCGCACCGCGGGCGCGGTCAGCTCCTCGCCGAGCACGAGGTCGCGGAGACAGAGCTCCGCCTCGTTGAACCCGAAGCCGGCGCGCATGACCGCCGAGCTCGAGAAGCGGGGGTTGATCTCGAAGATGCGCGGCCCGTCCGCGGTCTTCCGGAGCTGCACGTTGATGGGCCCGAACAGCGCGAAGGCGTCCGCGGCGCGGCGCGAGACCGCCTCGATCTCGGGGTCCCGGACCACCTCGGCCTTGTAGGTGAGCCCCGCCGCGAGCGTCCGCCGGAAGACGATCGTGCCCACCGTGCCGCGCCGCGGGCTGCGGTAGACGCCCACGCTGTACTCCTGATCGTCGGGCCGGAGGTACTCCTGGACGACCGCGTCCGGCACGAGCCGGAGCGCGGCGCGGAGCGTCTCCTCGTCGGGGACGGCGTGCAGCCCGCGCGATCCCGAGCCGTGGCGCGGCTTCACGATGAGCGGGAAGGGGTGGCGGGCGAGCAGGGCGCGCAGCCCGTCGGCGTCGCTCCCCAGGGCGGTGTCCGGCACCGGGAGGTCCCGCGCGCGCAGCGCGCCGGTGAACGTCCACTTGTCCATGAGCGTGGCGAGCGTCTCGGGCGCGTTCACGACCACGCGCGCGCCGGTGCGCCGCTCGAGCGCCGCGCGGTGCGGCGCGACGTGGACGAGCTCCGCCTCGGAGCCGAGGCAGACGAGCTGCACCCGCTCGCGGACGCAGAGCTCCTCCAGCCGGCGCAGGTAGCCCGGACCGTCGGCGGCCGCGCGGGGCAGGGTGTAGGCGACGTCGGCGCGGTGGAGGCCCACCGAGCCGGGGTCGGCGTCGGTCGCCACGATCCGCGGCGCGAGCGCGGATTGCCGGAGCGCCTTGAAGATGCTGACGCCCGGCGGCGCGCCCACCCCTGTGACGAGGGCCGTCAGGGGCCCGTACGCGTGCGTTCCCATCCCGTTCCCTCCCCGAGGCGCCCGGGCAGGCTCGCCCCGCGCCGGCTCAGCACGACCCCGATCGTGCGCCAGACGATCCGCAGGTCACGGCGGAGCGTCCAGCCGTCGAGGTACTCGAGGTCGAGCGCGATCCGCGCCGACCAGGGCAGCACGTTCCGCCCGTTCACCTGCGCCCACCCGGTGATCCCCGGCCGGACGGCGAGCCGCCGCCGCTGCGCGGGCGTGTACCGCTCGACGTGGTGGGGCAGGTCGGGCCGCGGCCCGACGAAGCTCATGTCGCCCCGGAGCACGTTCCAGAGCTGCGGGAGCTCGTCGAGGCTCGTCCTGCGAAGGATCCGCCCGGCGGTCGTGATCCGCGGATCGTCCGCGTAGCAGTACGTCCCGAGCGGCGAGCGCGGCGCGTCCCGGACCATGGTCCGGAACTTGAGGATCGTGAAGACGCGGCCGTCCTTGCCGACGCGCCGCTGGCGGAAGAGGACCTCACCCGGCGAGCTGGCCTTCACCACCGCCGCCACCGCGAGGAGCAGCGGCGAGAGGCCCAGGAGCAGCGCCGCCGCGCACGCCACGTCCAGGGTCCGCTTCACCGCGAGCGAGATCCGGGGGAGGGGCGGAGAGGGCGGGGAGGTCATGGACGATCCTCGGTTCGGCGGTGAGGGGTGGGCCGTCCGCGTGGAGGCGGGCGCGGAGGGCGCGGTACGCGGCGTCGAGCCCGGGCACGCGGCCCGCGTTCGCGTGGTAGAGCTCCATCAGGCGGCGCTTGAGCGGGTGTTCCCGCGCCGGCGGGCGGGGCGCGCCCCAGACGCGCCGGGGCGAGGCGCCGTGCAGGAACGCGGCGCCCGTGTACGCGACGCAGGTCCGGCCGATCTCGGCGGTGCGGTGCGCGTCGCTCCCCGCCACGGACGGCAGCCCGGCGCGGAGCGCCAGCGCGTGGTTCCGGGCGTTGTTCTCGAACGTGTCCCGGCCGTTGAAGGCCTCGAGGAGGTCGGTCCGCGCGAGCACGTCCCGCACGAAGCCCTCGGAGCGGCGGCGCTCCGCGCGGAAGATCCCGCTCCCGCGCCGGAAGGGGTGCGGGAGGAGCACCTGGGCGCCGTGCCCTCGGATGGCGTCGAGGAGGTGCGGCAGCCGGCGCTCGGAGAGCATGTCCCGGAGCCCCATCCCGATGACGTGCGTGCCGTCGTCGCAGGTGAACTCGCACCCGACGACCACGTGCAGGGCGCGCGGCGCGGCCGCGACCAGGGTCACGGCGCCCTCGATGGTGTCGTGGTCGGTGACCACGATCATGCCGAGCCCCGCGGCGAGCGCGCGCTCCAGCACCTCCGCGGTGCTCGACCGCGCGTCGTGCGACGCCCAGGTGTGGAGGTGATAGTCGACGCGCAAGGCAGCGCCCCCCGGCTGCCTCGCACGATGGTCATCGCCGTGCGGCGCGGCGCCCGTGCCACGAGGGGCTGCTCACTCGGGAGGGCAGGGAGCCCGTCACTGCGCCCGGGCGATCGCCCGCGCGAGGTCCTCCTTCGTCATCCGGGAGGCGCCGCGGATCCCGAGGGTCCGGGCGCGGGCCTGGAGCTCCTGCTTCGTGTGCCCGAACAGGTCCACGCCGCCGAAGGTCTCGCCCTTTCCTTCCCGCTTCTCCTTCGTGGACCGGGTGGAGCGAGGGTCCGACGGGCCCTTCCGCCGCTTGGGTTCCCAGTGATCCTCGATCTTCTCGAACGTCCGCTTGAGCGAAGCCATGGCGGTCCGGTGGGCCCGCTCGCCCTCGCCGTACTGCTCCACCGCGCGGTCGTGCGTCTTCTTCCACGTGCGCTGCGCCTTGGCCGGGGAGCGCCGCAGCGTCCCCGGCAGCTCGTCCTGTGGCATGTGCGCCCTCCGCGAACGATCCCGGGCACGCGCCCGGGGCACGTCCGAAGATCAGCACCCGGGAGCGGGGCGGCATGCGCCGCGGCCCGCGTGGGATGGGCACGCGGCCGCGCGCGTCAGCGCTGCGACCAGCCGTCCGGCCGGAGCATGGGGAGCGCGAAGGTCTGGGTCGGCTCGACCGGGAGCCTCCCGCCGCGGGCCTCCGTCGCCGCGGGCCGCCGCTGCGGGAGGAAAGCGGCCCAGATCTCCGGCGGAACGGACTCCTCACGCAGGGTCGTGAGGTGGCGCTGGGCGAGCAGGGACCAGAGCGCCCGCTCGCGCGCTGCCCACTGCGCGAGGTCCGTGCCGAGGAGGGCGGCCACCGTCGTGCCCGCGCCGACGCGGGCGAGGATCCCGAGCTCGAGCGGGGTCGCCTGGACGCCGAACAGCGGCGGCGGCCCCAGGAAGACGGTCGCGGACAGCGGGAGCCGCACGGGCCAGCGCGGCGTGGCGCGGAGGCCGAGGAACCGGAGCAGCTCCGCGAACCACCGCGCGCCGTCCGCGTAGGAGGCCGGGTCGTAGGAGACGCCGGCCCGGGCACGCCCGGCGGCCACGGCCACCCAGGCCACGTGGCCCGCGACGGTGAGCGGGCGGGAGAGGCCGGCGTGACCGAGCGCGAGCTGGACGTGCTCGCCTGGCGCCAGCGGGCGGGGGGTGAGGAGCCGGCAGCCCTCGGCGCTGACGTCCTCGGTGACCGCGGTGAAGCGACCCGCGACGGTGGCGACCTCTGCGTGGCAGGTCGCCTGCGCGCGCATCGAACGGCGTGGATCCTGGATGAACTCCCCAGCTCGCATGACGTATGGCCTCGGTGCGGCGTTGTCCCGAGGCACGAGAGTGCAGCAGGCGTGCCTGCCTCGAGGGGACCGATCTGCGCGGAGTGGCGCCGCGTTCCGGGGATCGCCGCAGGGAGCTGCCGCTGCACCGGGGTGAGCGAGGACCCGCGGCGACCGGTTCGGCCGTGGCCGTCAGCCCTGGGCGCGTCGAGCCGGAGCCGCGCGCGCATCGCGCAGCGAGGCGACGTTGTCCATGTCGCACGGCAGCAGGACGACGAAGCGGGAGCCTCCGTCCGCCCGGCTCTCGACGTCGATCGCGCCGCCGTGGGCCTCCACGTTCTGCCGCACGATCCAGAGGCCCAGCCCGAAGCCGCCGAAGTGCCGGGTCGAGACCGCGCGCTCGTACTTGCCGAAGATCCGCTTCCGGTCCTCCGGGGCGATCCCCGGTCCGCGATCCGCGACGGAGAGGCGCGCCCACGCGCCGTCCCGCGAGACCTCCACCTCCACGCGCTCGCCGGGGCAGAACTTGAGGGCGTTCGAGAGGAGGTTCTCGACGATCTGCTGCATGCGGGCGGCGTCCCAGCGCCCCTCCACGGGCCCGGTGCTGCGGACGGCCACGCGGCCGTCCGCGACGGGGCCTCCGGCGGCGGTCGCCACGAGGGCAGCGAGGTCGAGCCGCTCGAGCTGGAGCGGGACCTGGTCCGGGATCCGGTGGACGTCGAGGAGCTGATCCACGAGCTTCGCGAGACGGGCGGCGTGTCGGTCCGCCCGCCCCAGGCTCCGGCGCAGCGACGCGAGCTCCTCGTCCGGCGCGCGCCCGTTGGGCCGGGCCGCGCCCTGGAGCGTGAGGGTGAGCGCGGCGATGGGCGTCCGGAGCTCGTGCGCGGCGACGGTGATGAAGTCCTCGCGCGCGGCGAGCGCATCGCGCAGGTCGCGCACGAGCGCCGCGTTCGCGAGGGCCAGCGCCGCGAACCCGGCCAGGGTCTCGAGGAGCCGGAGCTCGCGCGCGGTCGCCCGGTGCAGGCGCGCCCAGTACGCGCCGAGCGCCGCGACGGGCTCCTCGACGCCGACGGGCACCATCGCGAGGCTCTTCACGAACGTGGGGCGGTACACGTCCTGGGGGATCCGCGGGTCGAGGAGGATGTCCTCCACCGCGACCGTCTGCCGGTGGACCATCGCCCAGCCAGAGATGCACGCCTCGATCGGGAAGCGGCACCCCTTCCACAGCGGCGCGATCGCCTCCTCGTCCACGTAGTGGACGCGGTCACCCTCGCGGAGGACGAACGTGACGCCGTCCGCGCCGGTGAGGTCCCGCGCTGCGCGGCGGGAGATCTCCGTGACCTGGGCGAGCGCGCGGGCGGCGGCGAGGTCGCGGGCCGTACCCAGCAGCCTGGCGCCGTCGTCCGCGGCGGGCTCGGTCGAGGTCGCCTCGGCGTCGGACACGTCAGTCTCGCCTCCGGAACGGTAGGCGGCAGGATCCATCGGAACGACACGCGCTCACAAGGGCGGCACCCGACGGTGAGCTCCCCCGCGGGGCCTCTACCCCGCGTCGCGCCGCCGTGCAGGGGAACGGCCGACTTCGTGCAGTGCCGGCCTGCGCCGACTGAGATCTCCTCGGGGAATCGCTCCCCTGCGCGCGAACCCTTGCACTTTGCCAGGGTCGCACTCGCAAGAAGCCACGACGAACGAGGTGACGATGTTTCGAGTGCTCCTCCCGCTGCTCGCCGTCCTGGGCGCCCTCGCCTGGGGCGCTACCGCGCTGGTCAACGACACGACCCGGAGCTGGTTCATGCGCGACGTCTCCGCGCGGGCGCGGCTCGCGGCCAACGGCGTACGGGAGCCCCTGGTCGCCCACGTGAAGGCGGGCGAACGGCGCCGCTTCTCGGCCCTGCTCGACGATCTCAACCGCGACGATCGGGCCATGGCCGCGGCCCTCTGCTCGCCGCAGATGCGGACGCTCGCCCGCACCGACACGCTCCCGGCCTCGTACGCGTGCGAGCGGATCGCGGAGCGCAGGCCCGACGAGTTCGGATCGGAGCGGAACGAGCCGCTCGAGGTCGTACAGGATCTCGGCGATGGGCTGGTCCACCTCTCGATCACGCCGCTCCGGGACGAGGAGCGGCTGGTCGCGAACCTCGTCCTGGTGCACGACCTGAGCTTCGTCACCCGCCGCGAGACCTCGATGCGCCGCTTCACGATGGCCGTGTTCGCGGTCGTGGCCATCCTCGCGTCCCTGGCGGCGCTGTTCATGCGGCGCCTGAGCTGGACGAGCTGGACGGAGGAGATGCGGCGGCTCATCTCGCTCGGCCGCCCGAGCGGGTGGACGCGGAGGGTGGCGCCGCGCTTCACGCCGCTCCTCTCCGACATCCGGGACGCCCTCGCCGAGGCGTCGAGCGACCGGGGCGCCGGGGGCAAGTGGACGCCCGAGCGGCTCCAGCAGCTCCTGCGCGAGACCCTGCACGGCGACAGCGTCATCGTGGTCGCGAACCGGGAGCCGTACGTGCACCAGCGCGCGAAGGACGGCTCCATCTCGGTGCTGCGGCCCGCGAGCGGCCTCGTCACCGCGCTCGAGCCAGTGCTGCGGGCGTGCTCCGGCGTCTGGATCGCCCACGGGAGCGGCAGCGCGGATCGCGCGGTGGTGAACCGCAAGAACAACGTGCTCGTGCCGCCGGGCGAGGAGTCCTACTCGCTGCGCCGCGTGTGGCTGAGCGAGGAGGAGGAGCGCGGCTACTACTACGGCTTCTCGAACGAGGGGCTCTGGCCGCTCTGCCACCAGGTGTACACCCGGCCCGCGTTCCGGGCCGCGGACTGGCGCCAGTACGACGCCGTCAACGAGAAGTTCGCGGAGGCGGTCGGGGACGAGGCGGAGGGCGCGGATCCGATCGTCCTCATCCAGGACTACCACTTCGCGCTCGCCCCCGCGCACGTGCGCCGGCGCCTCCCGCGGGCGACGGTGATCACCTTCTGGCACATCCCGTGGCCCCACGCGGAGCGGCTCGGGGTCTGCCCCTGGGCGCGGGAGCTCCTCGACGGGCTCCTCGGGTCGAGCATCGTCGGGTTCCACACGCAGCAGCACTGCAACAACTTCCTCGAGGGCGTCGACCGGTTCCTCGAGGCCCGCATCGACCGCGAGCGGATGTCGGTCGTGTACCGCGGGCACGAGTGCCTGGTCCGGCCCTACCCGATCTCGATCGAGTGGCCGAACGGCGTGGCGCAGGCGGCGCCGCCGGTCGCCGAGTGCCGGCGCACGGTGTTCACCGAGCTCGGGCTCGCCCCCGACGCGCGGCTCGGGATCGGCGTGGACCGCCTCGACTACACCAAGGGGATCGAGGAGCGGCTGCTCGCGGTGGAGCGGGCGCTCGAGCGGTTCCCGCAGCTCCAGGGCAAGTTCACGTTCGCGCAGCTCGCCGCCCCCAGCCGGACGCTCATCCCGGAGTATCGTCACCTCAACGAGCAGGTCGAGGCCCTCGCGCACCGGATCAACGAGCGGTTCGCGCGCGGGGCCTGGCGGCCGGTGGTGCTCCTCCGGGCGCACCACGACGCGGCGGCGGTGTTCCGGTACATGCGGGCCGCCGACCTCTGCTACGTGAGCTCGCTCCACGACGGGATGAACCTCGTCGCCAAGGAGTACGTCGCCGCCCGCGACGACGAGCGCGGGGTGCTCGTCCTGAGCCGGTTCACCGGGGCCGCCCGCGAGCTCGCGGAGGCGCTCCTCGTGAACCCCTACGACCTCGAGGAGGCGAGCGCCGCCCTGTTGACGGCGCTCGAGATGCCGGCCGCCGAGCAGGCGGAGCGGATGCGCGCGCTCCGCGCGCAGGTGAGCGAGTTCAACGTGTACCGGTGGGCGGGTCGGATGCTGTCGGAGGCGGGCAAGCTGCGCGCCCGCGACCGGCTGAGCAGCCGGCTCGCGCTGGGAATCCATGCCGTGGACGAGGTGAGCGCGTGAAGAGCATCCTGGATCCGACGTGGGAGGCGAGGCTGGACGAGCTGGCGCGGGAGGACGTGCTCCTCGCGTTCGACTTCGACGGCACGCTCGCGCCGATCGTCCCCGACCCGCCGCAGGCCCGCATGCGGGATCGCACCTGCGCGCTGCTCCGGGTGGCGGCGCTCCTCTACCCCACCGCCGTCGTCTCCGGCCGCTCGCGCGCGGACGTGGCGGCGCGGGTCGCCCGGGTGCCGCTGGTCGCGATCGTGGGGAGCCATGGGGCCGAGGCGGGGTTCGGCCCCATCGACCTCGACATGCGGCGCCGGGTGGCGGCCTGGCGCGAGGCGATCCGGAGCGCGGTGGAGCCGCTCCGCGGCGTCGTCGTCGAGGACAACGGCTTCGCGCTCTCCGTGCACTACCGGCACGCGCCCTCCCGCGCGGACGCGCGGCGGGCGATCACCGCCGCGCTGTCGGCGCTCCCCGACGCCCGGATCGTGCCGGGCCGCGCGGTCGTGACCGCGGCGCCGGCCGAGTCGCCGAACAAGGGGAAGGCGCTGGAGGCGCTCCTGGCCCGGACCGGCCGGACGGCGGCGGTCTTCGTCGGCGACGATCGGACCGACGAGGACGCGTTCCAGGCCCAGGGCGTCGCGCTCGCCGTCCGGGTGGGCAGGACGGTGCGTACGGCGGCGCACGCCTACCTCCCCGATCAGGCCGGGATCGACGAGCTCCTGCGACTCCTCGTCCGGGCCCGGCGCAAAGCGCAGGGGCTGGAGGGCGATCTCGAGGGCCTCGAGCGCCTCCTGGCGGTACGGTGAGGGGATGAACCGCGGGACGTGGATCGCCGTGGCGGCGGCGGCAGCCGTGACGACGGCCGTCGGGGCGCTCGCCGTCCAGGCGGCCCGGCGCGACCGGGCCGCGCTCGTGGAGGCGTTCGGGGACGACCACCTGTCGCGGCTGCGGATCGCCATCCGCGAGATCGAGTCGGAGCTGGCCGCGATGGGCCAGCACCTCGAGTTCGCGGCGCGGCTCGTCAGCACGCCGGAGTCGCCGCGCGGCGAGCGGCGGGAGCTGGAGGCGCTCCTCGCGGTGGTGCCGTCGTACGTCCTCATCGCGGTGTACGAGGGCGAGGGCCAGGAGCGGATCGTCGTCGGGACGCCCAAGGGCGGACAGCTCGCGGGGCGGAGGGCGCTCCGGCAGATGCTCGCCGCGACCGCCCGGAAGGCGGTGGAGCGCCAGGGCCTGGTCATCTCCGAGCCGCTCGGCGACGGCTCGCCCTCGTGGCTCCGCGCGTTCGCCACGCCCTTCTCGCGCGAGGGGAGCGCCGGCGGCGCCCTGGTCGTGCTCGTGGACCAGCGGACGTGGTTCGAGCGGCTCCGCGTGGTCGCCCCGGGCGAGGCGTCGAAGCTGCTGCTGTTCGGACCGTACGGCCGCACGACCCCGCTCACCGACTCGGCCGTCGTCGCCGCCCTCGAGGGCGGGAGGGCGTCCCCGGCGCTCGCCGCCGTCCTCGAGCGGATGCGCGCCGGGCACAGCGGCACGCGCGTCATCCCGGGCGGTGAGGCGGACGCGCTCGGCATGGGGACCGCCGACGCCGTCGCGGTGTTCGCGCCGATCCGGACGCAGGACGCAGGGCACTGGTCGGCGGCGCTCCTCGACTCCACCGCGCCGCTCGAGGCCCAGGAGCGCGCGATCTTCCAGCGGATGGTGGCGCTCGCCGTCGCGTTCGCGGCGGCCCTGGGCGGGCTCGCGGCGTACCTGGTCCTGAACGCGCGGCGGACCATCGCGGTGAAGGAGCGGCTCCGCACCGCGGAGCAGGTGGCCCGGCTGCGGGCGCAGGCGGAGAAGATCCTCGAGAACGCGCCCGTGGGCGTGCTCGCCCTGGACGACCGCGACGGCATCTCCGGCGCGAACCGCGCCGCGCGCGAGAAGCTCCCGTCCGCGGGCCCCGGCCGTACGCTGGAGGAGGCGCTGCCCGAGGCCGCGCCGGAGACGCTCCAGGCGCTCCGCGCGCTCGTCCGGGACGCCCGCGTGGCGGGCGCCGTGCGGCGCATCCTCGAGCCGCCGCTCGCGCTCGGGCCGTCCGGCACCTTCTTCACGGTCCACGCGGTGCCGCTCGACCACCCCACCGCGGACCTGAGCCTGCTCGTCGTCCTCGAGGACGTCACCGAGCTGCGCGCGCTGTCCTCGCAGCTCCTCCGGGCCGAGAAGCTCGCCACGGTCGGCGGACTCGCCGCGGGGATCGCGCACGAGGTGGGCACGCCGCTGGGCGTGATGCGCGGGCGCGCGGAGCTGCTCGTGCAGCGGCTCGGGCCGGGGCATCCGCAGGGCGAGAGCGCGCGGGTGATCGTGGAGGAGATCGATCGGATCTCGCGCACGATCCGCGAGCTCCTCGACTTCTCGCGCACCTCCCGCGAGGTGGGCGGCGCCGTCGTCCTCGCGGAGGTGGTCCACGAGGTCGCGGACCTGCTCTCGTTCGAGGCGAAGAAGCGCAAGCTCTCGATCGCCGAGGAGGTCCCGCCGGCGCTCCCGCCGCTCGCCGCGAACCGCGATCAGCTCAAGCAGGTGCTCGTGAACCTGACGCTGAACGCGCTGGACGCGAGCACGGCGGGGGGGCGCGTCACCCTCCGGGCCGAGGCGCGGCGCGGGGGCGCGTGCCTCCTGGAGGTGGTGGACCAGGGCGCGGGCATCCCCGCGGAGCTCCGCCACCGCGTGTTCGACCCGTTCTTCACGACGAAGAAGCGGGGGAAGGGCACGGGGCTCGGGCTCACGGTGGTCCACCAGATCGTCCGGAATCACGGCGGCGAGATCGACCTCGAGAGCGCGGTCGGGCGGGGAACCCGCGTGCGGGTCACCTGGCCGCTCGTGGCCGGGGGAAAGGAGCAGGGTGATGAGCGGCCAGAAGGGCGCGCGCATCTTGGTGGTCGATGACCACGAGGAGATGTCGCGCTTGCTCGCCGATCAGCTCGAGGACGCGGGCTTCGTGGTGGAGGCCGCGGGCGGGGGGAAGGACGCCCTGGCGCGCGTCCGCGCCGAGGTGCCGGATCTCGTGATCACCGACCTCCGGATGGAGGAGGTGGACGGGTTCGACGTGCTGGCCGGCGTGCACGAGGTGGATCCCGAGCTCCCCGTGATCGTCATGACCGCCTTCGGCGCCATCGACACCGCGGTCGAGGCGATCAAGCGCGGCGCGTACCACTACCTGACCAAGCCCTTCCAGCTCGGCGAGGTCCTCGTCTTCGTGCAGCGCGCGCTCGAGGACCGGCGGGTGCGCAGCGCCAACGAGGTCCTCCGCCGGGCGGTCGAGCTCTCGCGGGCCGGAGAGATGGTCGGCGCGAGCGCGCCGATGCACGCGCTCCGCGAGCTGGTCGCGCGCGTCGCCCCGTCCGCCGCGCCCGTGCTCATCACCGGGGAGAGCGGGACGGGCAAGGAGCTCGTCGCCCGCGCCATCCACGCCGGCGGCGCCCGCGGGGAGCAGCCGTTCGTGGCCGTCAACTGCACGGCGATCCCCGAGGCGCTGCTCGAGAGCGAGCTGTTCGGCCACACGCGCGGCGCGTTCTCCGGCGCCAGCGCCGCGCGCCGCGGGCTCTTCGCCGAGTCCGACGGGGGCACGCTGTTCCTCGACGAGATCGGCGACATGCCGCCGGCGCTCCAGGCCAAGATGCTGCGGGTCCTCCAGGACGGGGAGGTCCGCGCGGTCGGCTCCGACGCGGTCCGGCGCGTCGACGTCCGCGTCGTCGCCGCCACGAACCAGGACCTCGAGAAGCGCGTGGCGACGGGCCAGTTCCGGTCGGACCTCTTCTTCCGCCTGAACGTGGTGTCGATCGCCGTCCCGCCGCTCCGCGAGAGGCGGGACGACGTCCCGGCGCTCGTCGAGACGTTCGTCGCGCAGGCGCGGCGGCGCAACCCCAGCTCCAGGGCCCGGCGGATCTCGGCCGACGTCCTCGAGCGCCTGCAGGCGTACCACTGGCCGGGCAACGTGCGGGAGCTCGAGAACCTGATCGAGCGCCTCGTGATCCTCTGCGAGGCCGAGGAGGTCGGGCGCGAGGAGCTGGAGCGCTTCGCGCCCCGCCTCGCGACCGGTCCGTCCCCGCTCGACGTCGCGATGGACCGCGTCATGCGGCTCCGGGAGCTCGAGGATCTGTACATCACGTGGGTGGTCCAGCGGTGCGGCGGGAACAAGACCCGCGCGGCGGAGATCCTGGGGATCGACGTCTCGACCATCCATCGCAGGGAGCGCGACCGCGCCGCCTCGTGATCCGGCGGGGCGGGGAGCGCCGCGTGAGCCTCGGGAAGGGATGGAGGGAGCCGTGCTGACCTTGAAGGATCTGGAGGTGCTCGAGCGGTGCGCCGAGCCCGTCGGCGCACCGGGCGACTCCGGCGTGCAGGACGCCGATCGGGCCGCCACCTTCGAGCACATGGCGGCGCCGTATCGCAGGCTCCTGCGGAGCGCGCGCGAGCTGGTCGCGGCGGGGCGGAGCATCGGCCCCGAGCTCGAGGAGGAGCTCCGGCAGGGGTGCCGCGCGCTCTCGGGGCTCCGCCGGAAGCTCGGCATCGCGGGCGTCGGGCGGTGAGCGGGCCGCGCGCTACAGCTTGTACCCGAGCGTCCTGAGCAACCGCTTGCGCTCGGTGACGTCGTGCTCGCTCTCGATCCCGGTGGGCGGCTGACCGTCGATGACTCCGAGCAGTCCGCGGCCCCCGTCGGTGCAGGCGACGATCGCCTGCACCGGGTTGGCCGTGGCGCAGGAGACGGTGCACACCTCCGGGACCGCCTTGATCGCGTTCAGCACGTTCACCGGGTACCCGTCGCGGAGGAAGATCACGAACACGTGCCCGGCCCGGATCGCCGATGCGGCCCGCACCGCGAGCGCGACCAGCGCCTCGTCGTTCCCCGAGTGGCGCACGAGCCGGGCGCCGGACGCCTCGCAGAAGGCTACCCCGAACCGGAGCTGCGGCGAGCTCCCGGCGAGCGCCTCGTGCAGGTCCTCGACCGTCTTGATGAAGTGGGCTTGTCCGACGATGACGTTCAGGTCCCCGGGTCTCTCGATCGAGACCAGCTCGAGATCGATGGCCATGGCGCACCCTCCCGCCGGCATCATCGCGCCCGGTTGCGGCGGGCGTCCGGGAACGAGGGGTGTGCCGCTCGGCGCACGGGCCGCGCGCGGGGCCGCGGAGCGGACGGAGGGCTCCGCCGCGAGGCGAGGGGTCCGGCGGGCGAGCGCCGCCGCCGAGCCGGCGCCGGAGCGCTCGGACGAGCGACGCGCTCCGGGGCAGGGCCTCGGTCCGTCCGAGCGCGCTCGAAAGGGGCTGTTCGGGGCGTGACTCGCTCGCTGGCGGCGGCGAGCGATGTGGTATATCGCGGCGGGCAGGGAAGGCTGGAAGCCGGACGTTAGCAAGGATTTGGCCCCGTAGCTCAGCCGGATAGAGCGGCGGTTTCCTAAACCGCAGGTCGCGTGTTCGAGTCACGCCGGGGTCGCTCGAGAAGTTGGCTGCACCTGAGGAAGGCCCGCTGGGCACCCGAGCCTGAAAGGCTGAACCAGCCTGGTCAGGCCGCAGCTGCGCCTCCCCCGTCGATCTCGGCGCGAGCCTCGCACGCCGTTCGGCGCCACTCCGACGCATCGCCCAGGCGCGCGAGCTTCGCCAGCAGCAGGCTCGCTCCGGGGTCGGGCGGCTGCCCATCGACCTCGTTGGCCAGCACGCTGGCGAGCGCCACGGCGGTGCAGACGTCGAGCCCGGCCTCGCCGAGGCGCTCGAGGTCGTGGTGGAAGCAGATGGGCTCGACGAGCGCGTGGGGCAGGTCCCACAGCGACAGCAGGTAGGCGCCCACCTCCGCGTGCGACGCCCCGAGCCACTCCTTCTCCGAGAGGTGCCGGGGAGTCCCCGACTCGCTGGACGCCTGCAGGGCCACGCGGTAGGCCTCGGGCGCGCGGCTCGCGAGCACCAGCGCGCCGGCGTCGTGCAGGAGACCGGCCGTGAAGGCCAGCTCGGCGTCCTCCGGACGGCCGACCAGCCGCCGCGCGATCGCGCCGGTGAGCGCCCCGTGACGCTGGAGGGCCTCCACCATGGCCGGGTCGGCGGGCAGCTCGAACACCTCGACCGTGAGCGCCAGGTGGCGCAGCGTGTTGAGGCCGAGGCGGAGGATGGCCTCCTCGAGCCCGGGCACCTGCCTCGAGAAGCCGCAGTACGCCGAGTTGGCGAACTGGAGGACCCGGGCGGCGAGTCCCAGGTTCCGCCGCACCGTGGCGGCGATCCGCTTCAGGTCCAGCTCGGGATCCTCGACGGCGGCGCTCAGCTCCGCGTACACGGAGGGCGTGGTGGGCAGGGTCCCCAGGCTCCCCACCACCTCCTTCAGCGCGTCCGACGAGAGCTGCGTCCGGAGCTCGAGGGCCCGCTGGATGTGGCTGCGCAGCACGGCAGAGCTGCAGGGCTTCACGAGGTACCGATGGGCGAGCGCGCTCGCGCGCGCGGCCTGCGCCAGGGTCGCTTGCCCGGAGAGGACGATCCGGGTGACGCCGGGGTGACGCCTCCGAACCTCCTGCAGGAGCTCCACGCCGTCCATGGTCGGCATCCGCAGGTCGGTCACCAGAACGTCGAACGAACGCCGAACCAGCGCGGCGAGTGCCTCGGCCGCGCCCACGGCGAACTCCATGTGCACGCGCTTCCGCTCTCCGTGCAGGGCGTCCTTCAGCCCGTCGAGGACCCCCGGGTCGTCGTCGACGAAGAGGATGTCGCTCATGCCCGCTCCGCTCGCTGGCCACGAGGATCGACCGGGAACCGGACGCGGAAGGTCGTCCCCTGGCCCACCGCCGTGGTGAAGCCGATCTGGCCGCCGTGCTTGGCCACCACGCCACGGGCGAGGGCCAGCCCCTGGCCCGACCCTCGCCCCACCTCCTTGGTCGTGAAGAAGGGGTCGAAGATCCTGGACCGGATCTCCTCGGGGATGCCGGTGCCGGTGTCGGAGACGGCGACGATCACGTCTCCGCCTTCGGTCGAGGTGGTGATCCGGATCTCTCCCCGCCCGCGGCTCTCCCGCGTCGCATCCGCGACCGCGTGCCCGGCGTTCACGATGAGGTTCAGGAACACCTGGTTCATCTCGCCCGGGTGGCAGGTCACCAGGGGCAGGGGGCCGAACTCCGTCTTCACGTCGGCCACGTACTTGTACTCGTTCCGGGCCACCTCCAGCGTCACCGTCAACGCGCGGTTCAGGTCGGTCGGGACCATCTCGCGATCGTCCTGTCGCGCGAACTCCTTCATCGCGCGGACGATGGTGGCCACCCGCTCCACCCCGTCGAGCGTGCGCTGGAGCGTGCCCGGTGCGCGCTCCATGACGTAGTCGAGGTCGGCCTCGTCGGCGATTCGCTCCAGCTCCTGCGGGCTGGCGGGGGCCGCGCCGTCGCGCGGCCTCGCGCCCCGCACGAAGGCGAGGACCCCGGCGAACGCGTCCCTCAGGAAGGTCGTGTTGTCGCCGATGTACTGGATCGGCGTGTTGATCTCGTGGGCGATTCCGGCCGCGAGGCGGCCCACCGCCTCCAGGCGCGTGGCCTGCTGCAGCTCCTCCTCCACCCTGCGCTGCTCCGTGACGTCGACGAAGAAGCCCACCGCACCCGAGACCCTTCCGGACTCGTCGCGGAGCGCGGTGCGGGAGAAGATCAGCCGCGCCACCGAGCCGTCGGCCCGCGGCAACCCCATCTCGCGGCGGGTGGAGTCGCCGCGCGCGATGGCCTCCAGGTCCGCCTCGGCGGCCCTCCGGAGCGGCTCCGGGAGGACCTCGACGAAGGTGCGGCCCAGCAGGTCGTCGACGGTGAGCCCGAAGAGCTCCGCCGCCCGCGGGTTGGCGAACTCGGTGCGCCCCTGCACATCCACGATCCAGATGGCCTCGTTCGACGTCTCGAGGATTCGATTCATCCGTCGCTGCGCCTCGCGGAGCGCCAGCTCGGCGCGCTTGCGCCGGGTGATGTCGCGGCTCAGGATGACGTACCCCTCCGGCTTCGCCTCGGAGCCGAGGAGCGGGACCACGGTCGCCTCGATGTCCAGCCAGCGCCCCGTGCGAACCTGCCGGTGGACCTCCCGGGTGATGGGCCCCTGCGCCAGCGCCCGGGCGAACAGCTCCTCGTGGCTGGAGCCATCCACCCACGCGGCGGGCAGCACCTCCTGGAACGGCCGGCCCATCACCTCCGCGGACTTCCAGCCATAGATCCGCTCGGCCGCGGCATTCCAGCCGGTGATGGTGAGGCGTGCGTCGATCCCGACGACGGCGTCGTGGAGATTGGCGAGCAACCGGGCCTGGTACGCCAGGGCGGCGTGGGCGCGGCGCTCCTCCGTGACGTCGCGAACGAGGCCCTGCAGGTACGGGCTGCCGTTCATCGTCACCGTGCGCGTGCTGACCTCGACGGGGAAGACGGTGCCGTCACGCCGGAGGTGGAGCGTGGAGAAGCGCCGCGCGCCGGCCCGAAGCGACGCCTCGACGCTCGCCGCCGTCTCCGCGCGGATCTCCGGAGGGCACAGCTCGGCGAGGTTGAGCCCGAGCAGCTCGTCCAGGGGATACCCGTAGGCCTCGACCGCCCGATCGTTTGCCTGGACGACTCGACCCGCGGCGTCGAGGAAGAGCAGGATCTCGTTCGATGCCTGGCTCAGGATCTCGAGCCGCTGCCAGAGGAGCTCGCGCTCGGCTCTCTCGAGGCTTCGCTCTCGCTCGACCCGCGCCAGGCGCCCCGCGGTGTCGTCCCGATCCGCCTCGAGCTGCCTGTGGCGGGCTCGGGTGCGACCGCTCAGGATGACCCCGTACGCAGCGTAGAGGGCCGCGCTGGCGAAGACCGCCACCCAGTACAGCACGTCCTGCGAGGGCTCGCCCCAGAGCGCGAGCATCGCCACGCCGGCGCAGGAGCCGGCGCCCAGGAGCACCGCGACCAGGTCGTCGGGCGTGAACACGGAGAGCAGGAGGGGCAGGACGGCGGCGAAGGCGAGGTACGGGCCCTCCGCTCCATCCGCCCCCAGGGTCAGCGCTCCCACGGCAGCACCGAGCCCGACGAGGAGCATCCTCGCCCGACGGCGGACGACGGCGGGGCGTGCCCCCGAGCGGCCGACGTGATGGAGGGCGACAAGCAGCAGGGTGAGCGCGATCCTGGCGCCCAGCACCACCCGCGGCGCGGGCGACCGAAGGAGGACGTCGACGCCGAGGGAGGCCAGGTTGGCGAGCGCGAGGATGAGCAGGAATCGCCGCCGCCCCGGCGCGGCGAGGGCCGGGGGGAGGGCCTGCGCCTCGCGTTCGGCCTCCTCCGGGAGGAGCTCGCTCACGGGCGAGGTCAACCGCTCCCCTTCCGCGCGGCGTCCGCCTCCGTCGCCCTCCGCGCCCGGTCGTGGGCGGCGCGCGCCTCCTCGAACTGCGCCATGAGCTCCGGCCGCGTCCGGACGAGCGAGAGCAGCAGGCGGTTCTCGCGCTCCACCGCGAGCCGCTCGCAGGCCAGGTGGAGCGTGACGAGCAGCTCGGTGCGGTCGCAGGGCTTGACGAGGAAGCGATAGATCTCGCCCTCGTTGATGGCGCGGACGGCCGCCGCGGTGTCCGCGTGGCCCGTGAGCACGATGCGCATCGCGTCCGGCATGCGATCTCGAATCAGGCCGAGGAGCTCGAGCCCGCTCATCCCCGGCATGAGGTAGTCGCAGACCACGACGTCCACCGGCTCACGCTGCAGGAGGGCGAGCGCCTCGTCCGGCCCCTGCGCGGTGAGGACGGTGTAGTCGGTCCGCCGGAGCGATTGCTTCAAACCCTCCAAAACGTTCGGCTCGTCGTCGATGAAGATCACCTTGGCGTGCATGAGGATCTCCCTGAGCAGCCCTCGTGCCAGGTCGACCGCGCTGCGACGCGGTGCCTTCGCGGAGGGTGCAATCCGGCCCAGAGGCGACGTCGACCCTGGACGCGAACGCGCTCGAGAGCGTCGCATCTCGCACCGCACCCGGCGCTTCGCCCCGCCGACGGGACCCTTCGCGCGTGGCACGGAGAGTGCTCCGTGGGCGCCGGGAGCTCCTCGCCTCCGATGGAGACGTCCAAGACCCCCATCCTCTGCGTCGACGACGAGCCGCACGTGCTCGCCGGGCTCTCGCTCAACCTCGGCCGGCGCTACCAGGTCCAGACCGCCACCAGCGGCGCGGCCGCGCTCGACCTCCTCCGACAGTCACCGCAGACCGCGGTGATCGTCTCCGACATGCGCATGCCGGGGATGGACGGCGCGACGTTCCTGCGCCTGTCCATCGGGGTGGCACCCTCCGCCATGCGCGTGCTCCTCACCGGGCACGCCGACCTGCCGAGCGCGATCGAGGCCGTCAACGAAGGGAAGCTCTTCCGGTTCCTCACCAAGCCCTGTCCGACCGCGACGATGGTGGCGACCATCGACGCGGCGGCAGAGCAGGTCCGGCTCCTCGCGGCCGAGCGCGTGCTGCTGGAACAGACGCTTCACGGCAGCATCAAGGTGCTCACCGACGTCCTGGCCCTCACGAACCAGGCGGCGTTCGGCCGAGCGAACCGGCTTCGCCGTCTGGCCGGCGACCTGGCGGCCGCGGTGGGGCTGGCCGAGCGCTGGCAGCTCGAGGTCGCCGCCATGCTCTCGCAGCTCGGATCCATCGCCCTCCCCGAGGACGTCCTGGACCGCCTGCATCGAGGAGAGCCGCTGGCCGAGGCGGAGCGGCAGATGGTGGAGCGGAGCCACGAGGTCACCGAACGGCTCCTGGCCCATATCCCGCGCCTGGAGGGCGTGCGGGCCATCCTGCGCATGGCTGCGAGCGGGGCGGCGAGCGCCGGCGCGACCGAGTGTGAGCACAGCGGGGTGGCGCAGGGCGCGGAGCTGCTGCGAGTCCTCGTGGACTACGACGCGCTCGAGGCGCAGGGCGTCGCGTCCGCGCGCGCGCTCGCCACCCTTCGCGGCCGCGCCGGGCGGTACGAGGTCACGGCGCTGGAGGCGCTGGCCGGCGTCTGCGGCGAGGGGAGCCAGGCGGAGGACGTGCGCGAGCTGCCGGTGACCGGCTTGCGAGCCGGGATGGTGCTCGCCGACGACGTGCGGAACCTCGGCGGCGTGCTGCTCGCGGCCAAGGGGTGCGAGGTCACCGCGAGCTTCGTCGAGCGCATGAGGAACTTCGGCAGGACGGTCCGGGAGCCGATCCGGGTGGTCTTGCCGCGCGAGCCCTGAAGAGGCCGGCCGGTCGAACCGTCGGCGGCGAGGGTGACGCTCCGACCTCCGTGCTCACGCTCCCGCGGAGGCGTCCGCGGCCTCGAGGCGGACGCCGTGCCGCCGCGCCTCACGCCGGAACTCCCAGTTGCCCACGCGGCGGTAGAGCCAGGCCGGGATGCGGGGTCGCCGCGCGAGCTCCCGGGCCGCGGGCGGGAGCGCCTCGCCGCGGGAGACCGCGTCCGCGATCTCGTCGAGCGCCCGTTCGAGGTGCGGGCCGATCCGCCCGTGTGACGGGATGAGGCCGCCGCCGCCGATCCCGACGCCGCCGATCCACTCCAGCCCCGCCTCTGCCGCGAAGCACCGGACGATCGCGAGGGCGGTGTCGTTCTGGGACGCCTCCGGGAACCCGCAGTTCAGCACGGCGAGGAGCCGGGTCCGAGGCCCGGCGCGGGCGAGCGCGGGGGCGAGGACCTCGAAGGCGCGCATCACCGGTGCGGGCAGGCTGTCGACGTACAGCGGCGAGAGGAGGGCGGCGACGTCCGCCTCGCGCAGGGCGGCCAGCGGGTGCCGGAGCTCGGGGTCGGTCGCCGAGGCGCGGTGGAGGTCGATGGTCGAGGCCTCGAGCCCGCGCGCCGTGAGCGCATCGCCGAGGCGCCGGGCCAGCGCCATCGAGACGCTCGCCTTGCCGCGCGGGCTCCCGACGAGCAGCACGGCCCGGCGCGGGGCGATGCCCGTGAGCGGGCGAGCGCCGAGATCGAGCGGTGCGCGGTCGGATCGAGGCGCGGACCGCGCGAGGCGCTCCAGCCGCCGCTCCACCCAGCCGCGAAGGTCGGGGAGATCCCGCGCCGTCGCGACCCCCGCGGCGAACCGGGGGGAGGACAGGTTCAGGGCATTGCGCTCCGCGAGCCGCTCGAACACGCGCGCCGCGTCGTCGTCCGCGCGGGGCGCCAGGCCGATCACCAGGAGCTCCGTGGGGTGCGGCGAGCGGAGCGGGTGGTGCGTCTCGCCGTGCGCCGGGATCATGAGCGGCAGCGCCACCGGGATGCTGTGATCGACGATCGCCTTCAGCCGCGAGCTGTAGCCGCCGAAGGTGACGCGGGTCAGGTAGACGAGGAGGTCGGTCCGGGCGATCAGCCCAGGGAACGCGCGGTGCGGGCCGGGCTGGACGCAGCGGCCGGGGGTGACCGCCCAGCAGCCGAAGTCCCCTCTGCACGGCGGGACGTTCAACGTGGAGAGGTCGACGCTCTCGACCGAGTCGCCGCGTGCCCGCAGCGCGGCGGCCAGCGAAGCGCGCAGGGCATCGGCGAGCGCGTCGCGCGCGTCCGCAGCGTCGAGGATCACGGCTCTCATGGCGGTACCCCCGCCCGAAAGATCGCCCAGCCTTCCGGCGATGGGAGGGGCCTGGTGGGGAACGCCCGTTGCTGGTGAGGGCGGGACGGTCGCGACGATGCGGGCGGTGGCTCCGCTGGGGGTCGACCGGCGGCTCGCCGCGCCCGCGCCCGGCCAGCAGGGGGGGAGGTGCTCCTCCCGGACGCGACCGGAGGGTCGCAGGAAAACCCTCCGGAACTCGGGAGCATCCGGTCTGCCGGCATCTCCCGACATCCGGCGATTGCCGCCCTCGGTCGACACCGGACCCCGTGTCGCATGCGCGTGCGTCACCGCGCACAGGCGCTGCCAGGGGCCTCCGCTCGTGCTACCTTGGCTCCGCCGCTCGAGCTTGAATGCGCTGCCTCGCCCCGCCTCTGCGGCGGCGCGACCGCCGGAGGGACCAGAGTGGAGAAGATGTCGCTGCAGGCGCCGGGTCGGCTCTCCATGATCCTCGTCGAGGGGCTGCGCGGGCACCACCCGCTCTTCGAGCCCGACGAGATCCGCACGGCGTTCGAGCACCCCGATCGCCCGCTGGATGCCGTCGCCGCCGACGAGGTCGGCCAGGCGCTGCTCGCCATCGCCCGCGAGCCGGCCCACGCTGCCCGCGGCACCATCGACGCGCTCTCGTCGCCCTCCCGGTCGGCGCTCATCCGCGTCTACTTCCGCCTCCTCGAGCGCGCCGCAGAGGAGCGCCGCAGCGCGCACTGATGCCGGTCCCCGCCGCGCTCGCCCGGGCCGAGCTCCCGGCGCCGGTGCTCGACGTGCTCCGCACGCTCGCCGGCGCGGGCCGCCGGTCCTGGCTCGTCGGGGGCGCCGTCCGCGACCTGCTCCTGCACCGCCCGCGCACGGCGACCGACTTCGACGTGGCGACGCCTGCGCGGCCGGAGGAGGTGATGCGCCTCTTCCGCAGGGTGATCCCGACCGGGATCGAGCACGGCACGGTCACGGTGCTCGCGCGCGGCGAGCCGGTCGAGGTGACCACCTTCCGCGGCGAGGGCGCCTACCTCGACGGCCGCCGGCCGGAGTCCGTCACCTTCCTCCAGGATCTCGAGGCCGACCTCGCGCGGCGCGACTTCACGATGAACGCGCTGGCGTACGACCCGGTCGTCCCGGAGTTCCGCGATCCGTTCGGCGGTCGCGACGACCTGCGCCGCCGGCGCATCCGGGCGGTCGGCGACGCGGCCGCGCGGTTCGCCGAGGACGGGCTCCGGCCCATGCGCGCGGTCCGGTTCGTCGCCCAGCTCGGCTTCGCGATCGAGGCCGCCACGCGCGCGGCCATCCCCGGCGCGCTCGACGTGGTGCGAAGGGTCGCGGCGGAGCGGATGACGGACGAGCTCTCGAAGCTCCTCGTCGCGCGCCACGCGCCGGCCGCGCTTCGGCTCCTGCGCTCCACCGGGCTCCTGGGCGTCGTCC
>JAEYOU010000014.1 GCA_023411405.1 Pseudomonadota bacterium
GATGAACAACATTGATATCAGCAGCAGCCCAATCTAAGGTCAACAACTCTTCTTTTGCCAACCAACGGAATGCTTTATGTTCAGTGAGTACAATTTCTCCGCCTATGTATTCTGAAATGAAAGGAACTAGAGTAATTTCATGCTCATATTTATGAGTGACAGGCTGTAAGCGTTTTATAGGTTGGATAATAATTCCTAACTCTTCTTTTATTTCTCTAACTATGCAATCAATTTCGGTTTCTTTTTCTTTGACTTTGCCACCAGGGAACTCCCATTTTAGGGGGAGATGCATGTATTCACTGCGTTGTGTAACAAGAATCTCATTTCCTTTTTTAATTATAGCGCAGATAACAAGCATTACACTTAAAATTTTTTTTATTGTAGAATTCGCTCTAATATGTATTAAAGTTCACTAATTGTCAACGACATTAATTGACTTAAGGCATTTCTAAATTTGAAGAAAATTACAAATAAACTTTTACTTATTAAAAAAGATTATTATCAAGAAGTAATGAAAAGTAAGGCAATTCAAAAACTCTATCAGGAAGCACTCAAATTCGCTTCTGCCAAGCATGCTGAAAAAGATCAGAAAGTGCCTGGCACAAATCTTCCTTATGCTGTTCATATCAGCACTGTCGCCATGGAAATATTGATAGCCGGTTATCATACACCAGATTTCAATCTCGGCTTTGCCATTCAGGTTTCCTTGCTCCATGACACCCTGGAGGATACCCAAACTAGCTTCATGGAAATTGAAGAGAATTTTGGAAGGGAAGTTGCTGAGGGCGTATTGGCATTGTCAAAAAACGCTCAATTGCCAAGGGAAGATCAAATGGCTGATAGTCTGAACAGGATAAAAGCTCAGCCATATGAAGTATGGGCGGTGAAACTTGCTGACAGGATAACAAACCTGCAACCCCCTCCCACACACTGGAACGAAACAAAGAAACTGAATTACCTCACTGAAGCAATGCTAATCCTGAAAGAACTCAGGAACGGCAACGAATACCTTGCCACCCGATTACAATTACAAATTGATGAATACCGGAATTACTTAGGATTTAAATTAAGTGATTGAAAGATTTTGAATCAGGAGTGTTAATAATTTGATGATCTGGCAAAGTCACCATTTGCTTAGGATTCTATAATGCTTTCCTAACTTCTTCCCAATTCACTTCACCTCCTTCTTTCTCATAAATCTTCAATAGAGTTTCGAGCATCATCCTCTGAATCTCTAGGCGCTTATTAATTTTAAAATACCAGCAATTAAATTCCCTAATCAGCAGGAATACCAGAATTCCTACAATGACAATAATAATGATTGGTGTTAGATTTTCCATGTCTTATTTTTTTTAAAAAGTATAATACTGTTGATACTCAGTCTGACCATGTTCATGAGTTTGCATAAGGTGAGATTTAATCACTCAAATTTATTAATAAAAAATAAATTTGATACATAATAAAATGGTAGTGCCTGTAATCATTTGGGAATACATCTTTGTTCATTGCCGTACGGCCCGCAAAAAATACCACATCCCCGAAAGGGAACATGTTGAACGTTTTAAAAAAATGACTTAACTTTCGCACAACAACCAATCACTAGTCACAAGTCACTAATAAATGTACATTCCTCACCCTTGCAAACGACTCACCGACATCTTCACAAGGAAGCCCTGGCAGGGCGTGGCTCCTCAAGATGCACGCTTCCTTTTTATCGGCCTGGATGCCAATTATGCGGCTGATATAGAGGCATCTCCCATTTTTCCAAAACTTCTGAAGTACCACGATGATGGTGTTAGCTTCTGGAGGAAATATGGCGTTCACCACCCATTCCTGCTTCCAGGCTATTCGGGCAACGGCAAATTCTACCACCAAAGCTTTGCTGACATAGGCTTTAAGTCGAAACATGCCTCACAGGTTTGTTTTATGGAACTGCTCGATGTGCCCACCACTAAGAGTAACCTCACAACCTTCGACCTCGACCCTGCGCATTTGATGTATGTAAACCACGCTATACTGAATGGGAATGCACAATACATATTTATCTGCAAAACTGTGGCTAAACTGATGTACTCAACCGGACTCTTCACCTGGTTGAAGAAGGAGACCATCGCCACCGAAGGTCCGCTGGGCATCTGGTATCAAACAGAAAATAAAAAAGTGTATTCGCATCTGCACCTTTCAAACTATGGCAAGTTCCTGGAACAGAAGAGGAGGGAAGCGCAATATATTGGGGGGATGATTGAATAGGGGGCTCGGTTCTCAGGTTCTCCATAGCTGCATAGTCCAACTCGGTTTTGTTCATCATTTATTTTCACCTTGAATTTCCTTCACTTGCAGTGATTGTATTCGACATCAGCATCGATTTTTCAATATTTATTTAAGTAGTCAATCAGATGAAGCCTCCTCCAGTTTATTTTTAATTAAATCCCAATTATTTTGGTAGTATTGTAGATCAGGAATACTTGAAAAATTGACTCTGCCAAATTTATCACTTCGTTTAACTCCTTTCACTACCTCTGAAGGAAACACAAAGAATTCAGGTGCTTTTGTTATCCCTTCTCCTGATTTCTTGCCACGGTTTAACAGACAAACAACCACAAAATCACAATCAAATCGATTAATGATAAATCCATTAGCATTTGTTCTCCATCTGCTTTTAACCTGTATTGTTATGGTTCGGTGGATTTCCGGCTTTGCCACAATTAAGTCGTAACCAGGAGTATTTCGATAGTCTTTAAATGTTGGCAAACCCTGGATAAGCAACATCCCCATGACTAAAAATTCTGCACCTTCAGACTCTTTTCTAGTGTCTTGCCTTTTTGAGTTTTTAACTTCTGTATTGTCTACCATATAAGAACATTTTAAAATTATTTTATAAGTCATTACAATGCACTGTAATTTACAATTTTTCAATCAGTTCAAATTCAATTACTTCACCGTCTTAATTGATCTATAGATAAAGTAAATCAGCGGTATAAATATTAGTCCCAAAATCATTGGTAAAAACCAAGATCCTAGTTCGTATGTTTGTCCGTCTGCGTGTCTTATTGTCTGGTATGTTATAAGGCCAAAAATAAAAACTAGAATACATTTCAAATATCTTACTAGTCTTGTAGCGTTTGTATACTGTTTTAATGCATTATCCTTCGTAATACTTGTCGGATAGTTAATAACATGGGGAAATTTATTTACGATTGTTAGCCCAATGAAAAGAACAGTCGCCACTAATGGAATAAGTAAAATATTCACCCGTCCACCAAACCCGTCAGCTTGTCCTACTGCATTATAATGAGTCGGAATAGTGACAGGCAAGTTTGAATAATTTTTTATTGCTAAACCCCAAACAAAAACAATTAAAATCCAGCCGACAGATTCAAATATCTTATCTGCAGTGGTGAGCTTAATTCTCAATATTGGCCTTTCTTGCATTATAAATCTATTAAAAAATTACTTCGGTTATCAAATATCGTTATAAGCGGTTCTTTTTCAAAGAAATCATAAACAAATAATACCCAATCTTCAATGAGTGTTGCGTTTTGTACAATAAGCTGTAATACAACAAACAAAAGGAACAGATATTCTTTTCATATGATTTTTCAAAATAAAGTTGCAATATACTAAAATTTTGCCTGGTTAGTAATTTTTCCTGCAAAGAGATCATCCCGGTTAAGGGAAATGCCAAAGCTTCCTTTCGGATATTGGTAAATACCTGCCCTGAACTATGTTGTGCGAAAGACTTTCATTTATTTCATTTTCTTGTTGTTACTTGAAGCTAAGTTGCTAATTTTGCATTTCAATAATCAAGATTATTTATTATGTATTACAGCAGACCTTGGACATCTATCTAAGTGATAGACAGTCCCAAATAAATTTCCCATAATCTTTTTGTCAGGACAAACACTCTATGTTTTGGTGTGTCGTCATTTTTAATGAAGGCATTTCTTTGTCATAGTTGCTCTGTCAGGTAATACTGTCTTTCACATCACTACGATTTGAATTCAAGTATTCACCTGTAAGAA
>JAEYOU010000051.1 GCA_023411405.1 Pseudomonadota bacterium
GGCCGGCACCGCGCCGTCCACGCCGCGCGCCGCGCGCGGTACCGCGCCCTGCTCGACGCGCTCGCCCAGCTCTCCGCCGACCCCTCGACCCCGAGCCCGTGAACGTGCCCGCGCCTGCCCCGCCGAAGGAGAACCGATCGTGAACGTGAACGAGCTCACCCCCGCCGCGAAGCCCGCCTTCTACTTCGTGGGGGTCACCACCGGGAAGTCGTCCATCATGCGGGTCTTCCCGCGCTGGGCGGAATATCTGAGATTGGGCGACGTGGAGATCCGCGGCATCGACTGCAAGTGGCACGACGATCCCGACGTCTACCGGCGGGTGGTCACGTTCCTCAAGTCCGACCCGCTCTCGCTCGGCGGCCTCGTCACCACGCACAAGATGGACCTCCTCGAGGCGGCGCGGGACCTGTTCGACTTCCTCGATCCGTACGCCGACCTCCTCGCGGAGATCTCCAGCATCTCGAAGCAGGACGGCACGCTCCGCGGCCACGCCAAGGACCCCATCACGAGCGGCCTCTCGCTCGAGGCGTTCGTGCCCGCCGGCTACTGGCAGGAGACCGGCGCCGAGATGTGCCTCCTCGGCGCGGGCGGATCGTCGCTCGCCCTGACCTGCTACATCATGAAGCAGAAGCCGCGTGAGGAGTGGCCGTCGAGGATCGTGGTCACGAACCGGAGCCCCAAGCGGCTCGAGCACATGCGCGCGGTGCACGAGGGGCTGAACCCCGGGCTCCGGATGGAGTACGTGCTCGCCGAGACGCCGGAGAAGAACGACGCGGTCGTGAACGGGCTCCGGCCCGGATCGCTGGTCGTGAACGCGACCGGCCTCGGCAAGGACGCGCCCGGCTCCCCGCTCACCGACGCGGTCCGCTTCCCGCAGGGCGGGATCGTCTGGGAGTACAACTACCGCGGCGACCTCGTCTTCCTCGATCAGGCGCGCGCGCAGGAGAAGGCGCGGAGCCTCAGGATCGAGGACGGCTGGGTCTACTTCATCCACGGGTGGACGCGCGTCATCGCCGAGGTGTTCCACCGCGACATCCCCACCCGCGGCCCGGAGTTCGACGCGCTCTGCCGCATCGCCGCCGAGGCGCGCTGATGGACAAGGTGATCGTGACCCCCCGGTCGCTGTCGCAGGGCGGGCATCCGTTGCTCGACCGGATCACCGCCGCGGGGTACGAGGTCGTCTTCCCGAGCCCGGGCGCGCAGCCGGACGAGGCGCAGCTCGCGGCGGTGGTGGGCGAGGCCGTCGGGTGGCTTGCGGGCGTCGAGAAGATCGGCGCGGCGCTGCTCGCCCGCGCGGAGCGGCTCAAGGTCATCAGCCGGAACGGCACCGGGACGGACGCGATCGACCTCGCGGCCGCGCAGGCGAAGGGGATCGTGATCCGGCGCGCCGAGGGGGCCAACGCCCGCGGCGTAGCCGAGCTCGCCTTCGGCCACGTCCTCGCGGCCGCGCGCGGGATCGCCGCGGCGGACGCGGAGCTCAAGGCCGGGCGCTGGACGCGGCAGAAGGGGTTCGAGCTCGAGGGCCGGACGCTCGGGCTCGCCGGGTGCGGGCGCATCGGGAAGCTCGTGGCCCGGTTCGCGCTCGCCTTCGAGATGCGCGTGCTCGCCCACGATCCGTACCCCGATCCCGCGTTCCAGCCGGGGCCGGGCTTCACGTACGCGCCGCTCCCCGACGTCCTGCGCGCCGCGCAGGTGCTCTCGCTCCACTGCCCGCCGCCGCCGGACGGCCGGCCGCTGCTCGGCGCCGCGGCCCTCGCCACCCTGCCGAAGGGCGCGGTGGTCGTGAACACCGCGCGGCAGGGGCTCGTGGACGAGGCGGCCATGATCGAGGCGCTCCGGAGCGGGCGCGTCGCGGCGTACACCCTGGACGCCTTCGACCAGGAGCCGCCCGCGGACTTCACGCTCGTCCGGACGAGGGGTGTGCTCGCGACGCCGCACGTCGGCGGCTTCACCGACGCGAGCATCGACCGGGCGACGGCGGTCGCCGTGGACAACCTGCTCGAGACGCTCGCGGACGCCTCGTCGCCGCGCAGCCGCCACGGAGGCGGCCGGTGACCGCGCCCCGCCGCCTCCGGACGGCGCCTGCGCCGATCCCCGCGCGACGCCGCTCCGGCGCGGGCGGGCTCTCGGCGTGGTGGCTCGGCCAGGCGGGGTTCCTCCTCGAGGGCGGCGGGCGGCGCGTGCTCGTGGACGCGTACCTCTCCGACACGCTCGCGGAGAAGTACCGCGGGAAGCCCTTCCCGCACGTGCGGAGGATGCCGCCGCCCATCGCGCCGGGCACGCTCGCGGACGTGGACGTGGTGCTCGCCACCCACGCCCACACCGACCACCTCGACCCGGGCACGCTCCGCCCCGTCGCCGCGTCCAACCCCGACTGCCGGTTCGTCGTGCCCGCGTCGGCCCGCGAGGTCGCGATCGCGCGCGGCGTGCCGCCCGACCGGCTCTCCCCGGCGAGCGCGTTCGCGCCGCTCGAGGTCGCCGGCGTCCGCGTCCACCCCATCCCGTCGGCGCACGAGCAGCTCGCGCTCGACGACGCGGGCGAGCACCGGTTCCTCGGCTACGTGCTCGAGCTCGGCGGGGCCACCGTCTACCACCCCGGCGACTGCGTCCCGTACCCGGCGCTGTCCGCGCTCCTCGCCCGCCACGCCGTGGACCTCGCGCTCCTGCCGGTGAACGGCCGCGACGCGCGCCGGGCGTCCTCCGGCGTCCCGGGGAACTTCACCCTGGACGAGGCGATGGACCTCGCGGCCACCTGCGGGTTCGGCGCGGTGATCGGCCACCACTTCGGCTTGTTCGACTTCAACACCATCGACGCGGAGGCGGCGCGGGAGCGGATCGCGGCGCGCGCCGGGCTCCCTCCCTTCCTCCTCGCCGAGATCGACGTGCGGTACGATCTCGACGTACCGGCCCGGGCCGACGTCGTCCACCACGGGGGTGTATCGCCATGAAGCGAGAGCAGATCTTCGTCGAGGAGCGCAAGCGCGGCGTGCTGGAGTTCGTCACGGAGCGCAAGCGCGCGACCGTCACCGAGCTGTGCGCCCAGTTCGACGTGTCCCCCGCGACGATGCGCAGCGACCTGCGCGATCTCGAGCAGGAGGGGCTGCTCGTCCGGACCCACGGCGGCGCGACGGTCAACGAGAAGGCCCGGTTCGAGCTCGACGCGCGCGAGAAGGTGGCGCGCCGGTCGCCCGAGAAGCAGGCGGTGGCCCGCCGCGCCCTGGAGCGGATCGAGGACGGCGACACCATCGTGCTCGACACCGGCTCGACCACGTACGAGCTCGCCACCTTGCTGGTCGCGCGCCGCGACATCACCGTCGTCACGAACGACCTCGTCATCGCCCAGCTCCTCGAGGACCACCCCACCGTCACGATCCACCTCATCGGCGGCGTCGTCCGGCGCCGGTTCCACTGCACCGTCGGGACGCGCGCGGAGCAGTTCCTGCGCGGGCTCACGGTGGACAAGGCCTTCATGGGCGCGAACAGCTTCTCCCTCGAGTCGGGCGCGAGCACGCCCGACCTCCACCACGCCGAGGTGAAGCGCCAGATGATGTCGATCGCCACCAAGGTCTACGTGCTCGTCGACTCCTCGAAGATGGGCAAGAGCTCGTTCGCCCAGTTCGCCCCGGCCGACGCCGTGGACTGCCTCATCGTGGACGCGATCGCGCCGGACGAGGCGCGGGCGCTGGAGGAGCTCGGGGTCGAGGTGTTGCTCGCGCCGGTCGCGTCGACCGGGCCGGAGGTGCGTTCGTGACGGAGCTCGCGCAGCGGTTCCAGGCCGTCGGGATCGTCCCGGTGGTGAAGCTCGGCCGGGCCGAGGACGCCCGCGTGCTCGGCGCGGCCCTCCGCGCGGGCGGGCTGCCCATCGCGGAGGTCACGTTCCGCACCGCCGCCGCGCCGGACGCCATCCGGCTCCTGCGCGCCGAGTTCCCGGAGCTCCTGGTCGGCGCGGGGACGGTCCTCACGATCGCCCAGGCCGACGCCGCCATCGAGGCGGGCGCCTCCTTCGCCGTCGCGCCGGGGTTCAACCCGCGCGTCGTCGATCACTGCCTCGCGCGCGGCCTGCCGATGGTGCCCGGGGTGAACGGGCCGAGCCAGGTCGAGCAGGGGCTCGAGCGCGGCCTCACGTTCCTCAAGTTCTTCCCCGCCGAGGCGTCGGGCGGCGTCCCCATGCTCAAGGCGCTGCACGGGCCGTACGCCGAGGTGACGTTCATGCCGACGGGCGGGATCGACCCGAGGAACCTCGGCGCCTACCTGGCCTTGCCCTACGTGGTCGCCGCCGGCGGGAGCTGGATGGTCAAGGAGGAGCTGCTGGCCGCCGGGAAGCACGCCGAGCTCGCCACGCTCTGCGGCGAGGCGGTGCGGCTCGCGGCCTCGCTCCGGGCGGCCAGGAAGTGAGCGGCCGCGATCGCCCGGCGCTCCTCCTCGACCTCGACGGCGTGCTCTTCGAGTCGGAGCCGCTCCACCAGGAGGCGTGGGAGCGGAGCGCCGCGTCCTTCGACGCCGTCCTCCCGGAGGGCTGGTACGCGGCGCAGCGCGGCCACAGCCTCATGGCGGTCGCGGCCGCAGTCGCCGCGCACGCGCCCGGGGTCCCGGCGCAGACGATCGCCGACCGGAAGTGCGCCACGTACCTCGCGCTCGCCGCCGGGTTGCCGCCGGCGCCCGGCGTGCCGGAGGCGCTGCGCGAGGTCGGGCTCCGTGCGGCCGTGGTGTCCTCCTCGCGCGCGGAGGACGTGACCGTCCTGATCCACGGCTCGCCCCTCGAGCCGTACCTCGAGGCGGTGATCACCGGCTCCGACGCGGCGCACAAGCCTGCGCCCGATCTCTACCTGCTCGCGATGCGCCGCCTCGCCCTGGGCGCAGAGCGGTGCGTCGCGGTCGAGGACTCTGCCTCCGGCGTGGGCGCGGCGCGCGCGGCGGGGCTCCGGGT
>JAEYOU010000175.1 GCA_023411405.1 Pseudomonadota bacterium
AAATGAACCAGCCGTTAGCCGTGAGCGAGCCGCTGCTCGGGCTGTAAAGTGTGACCTGGGTGCAGCTTTCCGGGCCGGTGTTGCCCTTCGCATCCGTTCCAGTGACGTAAATACAGTGGTCGCCCGCGCTCAGATCGGAAAGGGTGGCTGTGGCTGTAACGACAACAGAGTCGAATGTGCCATCCATTGGCAGCCAATCGCCGCCGTCCACGGAATACTGCGCGCCGGCCACAATCGACCCGCCCGTAGTGCTGTCATCCACCACGGCGGTAATCACCACGGGTGTGCCAACTACGATAAAGCCAGGGCTGGTTGTCAGGCTGGTTACCAACGGGCCCTGGGTATCGGGCTTCTCCAGCACGGTAACCTGAGTGCAGCGTTCCGGCCCGGTATTGTCTTTGGCATCTGTGCCGCTGACACAAACATTGTGCTCGCCCACGCTCAGGTCAGTAAGGGTAGTGGTAGCGCTGACTGTCACACTGTCAAACGCGCCCTGCATCGCCACCCAGCCGCCGCCATCCAGGGCATACTGCGCCTGTGAAATGATCGAGCCGCCCGTGGTGCTATCATCCAGTGTGGCGGTGATCACCACCGGCGTACCAACAATCGCAGGGTTGGGTGCGGCTTCCAGGCTGGTCACCAACGGCCCCTGCGTATCAGGCGGCGCCAGCACCGTGACCTGGGTGCACTCCTCCGGCCCAGTATTGCCCCTGGCATCCGTGCCGCTGACGCAAATGCTGTGCTCACCCACCGTCAGGTCAGAGCGGGTGGCAGTGGCGGTAACTACCACCGTGTTGAAGCTGCCCTCCATGGGCTGCCAGGCGCCGCCATCTACGGCATATTTCACACTGGCAATGCTCGATCCACCCGTGGCGGTATCATCCACCACCGCGGTAATCACCAGCGGCGTACCGGCAACCGCCGAGGCGGGTTCAGCCACCAGGCTGGTGACCAACGGCCCCTGCGTATCCGGCGGTGCAACAACCGAGATCTGGATGCACTTCTCCGGGCCGGTGTTGCCCTTGGCGTCTGTACCGGTGACGCAAACAGTGTGCGCGCCCAGGCTCAGGTTGGGCAAGGTGATAGTGGCATTCGCCACGACTGTATTGAATGTACCTTCCATCGGCAGCCAACCGCCGCCATCCACGGCATACTGCACACCAGCGATGATCGATGCGCCGGTGGTCGAGTCATCTACGATGGCGGTGATCACGACCGGTGTGCCTACGACCGCCGAACTGGGCTCAGCCACCAGACTGGTGACCAACGGGCCCTGGGTATCAGGCTTCTCCAGCACAGTAACCTGGGTGCAGCGTTCCGGCCCGGTATTGCCCCTGGCATCTGTGCCGCTGACGCAAACAGTGTGCGACCCCAGGCTGAGGTTGGGCAGGGTGATGGCGGCATTGACTACCACTGTATTAAACGTGCCTTCCATTAGCAGCCAGCTGCCGCCATCCAGCGTATAGTGCGCGCTGGCAACGCTCGATCCGCCGGTGGTACTGTCATCCAGCGTAGCGGTAATGACTACCGGGGTTCCCACAACCGCTGAACTGGGCGCAGCCACCAGGCTGGTGACCAGCGGTCCCTGCGTATCGGGCGGCTCGGTTAGCGTGACCTGCGTGCAGCGTGCTGGCCCTGTATTGTTTTTAGCATCCGTGCCGGTGACACAAAGGGTATGGTTACCAACGGTCAAATTACCGAGAGTCGCCGTGGCTGTGACCGTCACTGCATTGAACGTGCCCTGCATTGGCAGCCAGCTGCCGCCATCCACGGCGTACTGCGCGCCGGTGATGCTAGAGCCGCCGGTGGTCGAGTCGTCCACCACGGCGGTCATCACGATTGGCGTGCCCACAACCGCTGAAATAGGTGCAGCCACCAGGCTGGTCACCAGCGGGCCCTGGGTATCTGGCGGCGCTACGATCGTGACCGGGATACAGGCTTCCGGCCCGATATTGCCCTTCACATCGGCTCCACGGACGCAAACACTGTGCGCGCCCAGGCTGAGATTGGGCAGGGTGATGGTGGCATTAGCCACCACGCTATTAAACGTGCCTGTCATCGGCAGCCAGCCCGCGCCATCCAGTGCGTACTGTGCGCCGGCGATGGCTGATCCGCCGGTGCTGGTGTCATCCAGCGTGGCGGTGATCACCACCGGCGTGCCCACAACCGCCGAAGCGGGCGCGGCGACCAGGTTGGTCACCAGCGGCCCTTGCAAATCGGGGGGCGGCAAAACACTGACCTGCGTGCAGCTGGCCGGCCCGGTATTGCCATGTTCATCTGTTCCAGTGACACAAATCGTGTGCGTGCCCTGGCTGAGGGTGAGCAGGCTGGCCGTGGCGCTGACCACGGGGTTAGTAAAAGCGCCTGTCATCGCCAGCGGACTGCCGCCATCCAGCGTATATTGCGCGCCGGTAACGATCGCTCCGCCGGTGGTGCTGTCATCCAGAGTAGCGGTGATCACCACCGGGGCGCCGGCATTCACCGGGTTTGGCGCGGCGACCAGGCTGGTCACCAGCGGGCCCTGGGTATCGGTGTTTACCGTGAGAGAAGCGCTGGCGGCGTAGGCGCCGCAGGCGCTGTAGGTGACGCTGATCGGGTAGGCGCCATCCGGCAGGCTCACACTCACGCTGGCTGTGCCCCCCGCCACGGTGGTCGCGGCGTGTGCCGCACCGTTGACGCTGAAGCTAACCGGGATGCCGCTGCCATCCACGCTGCCGCTGTAAGCCACCTTGGCAGTCAGGGTCACCGCCGAGGTGGTTGAAGTCAGCGGCCCGGTATAGGTGATGCCGCTGACATTTAGCACATCCGTGGTGGTGAGCTGGAAGAAACTACCGCTATTGCCACCCGCCAGAACCGGCCCGTGGCTGTTGGCTACCACCACCTGGGTTAAGCTGTTGCTGCAAATCTTCGAACCGGCATTGCTGGTCGAAGTAGCCGCGGCATCGGCGCCCAATGAAACGCCCTTATCCACCAGGCTGTTATTCTGGATCAGCAGGTTCTGGCTCTGCGGCGCCAGGCTGATGGTCTGGGTATCATAGCCATCGTAAGCAGTGATCGCGGCTGCATGCCCGGTATTGCCCAGGGCAGCCACGCTGTTGCCGCTTACGGTGTTGTCTTTCGAATGCCAGATGAAAACCGCCTGCCAGACATCGCTGAAC
>JAEYOU010000402.1 GCA_023411405.1 Pseudomonadota bacterium
GCGGTGGGCCCGACGGGCCGGTCGCGCTCCGCCTCGAGCGCCGCGAACGTCGCGGGGAAGCCGTCGGAGACGTCGGCGCGCTCGACCGTGAACGCGGTTGCCTCCTCGAACGCCAGCCCGCCCGGACCGACCGTGTGCAGGACCTCGCTCCCGCGCGCCCGCGCGAGATCGCCGGCGGGGGCCGTGAGCTCCAGCGTCGTCTCGCCGCCGATCACCTGCCGCGCGAGCGGGGCACCGCCGCCGTCGGGCGAAGGCTCCGGCAGGTACTCGAGCTTGCGCTTCCGCACGCGGAGCCCCGCCGGATCCAGGCGCTCGTACGTGGCCCGGTAGACGCCGAGCGCGTCTCGCTCGCGGACCTGCCAGCGATCGCGCGCGCGCTCCGGCGACACGACCTGGACGAGCGCGACCGCTTGCCGGAGCAGGGACCGCGTCTCCTCGGGGAGCCCGGGGGTGAAGGCGAAGCCGCTCAGGTAGCCGCGGGCGTCCTCCCGGAACGAGAACGGGCGCTCCACGCCCGGGTAGGTCACCGCCGCGTCGGCGATGGCGAGCTGCGCGTCCTCCAGGCGGGCCGCCACCGCCCCGTCGCCAGAGCGCTTGAGCAGCAGGCGACCGCGCCCGTCGAGCGACCAGCCCTGCGGGCCGCCCGTCCCTGCGCGGAGGCCCGCGCGCGTTCGCCAGGTGAGATCGTACGCGCGCAGCGCCGCGCGGTGCACAGCGGGCGGGGCCGCCGGAGGGTCCACCCGCATCGCCCACGCGCCCGCGCAGAGGGCGAGGAGCGCTGCCGTGAGCAGGGGTCCTCGTCGTGCGAGCGACCGGAGGCGGTCCCGGCCGGCCGTCAAAGATCTCGCCCCACCGTGGTCGGCCACGCGTACGTGCGGTGGAAACCGGTCCAGTCGATCAGGGTCTTCCGCGGATGACACCCGCTCAGTCCCATGAACCCGCAGCCGGCGATCGTGTCCGCGTAGACGTAGACGTCGCCGTCGAGCGAACGCAGCTCCAGCGCGCCGCCGAGCTCGTAGCGCCGCTGCCCCGTGGACGTGAGCACGAGCGCGCTCCGGAACGTCTCCGTGAGATCGAGGAAGGTGAGGTCCATGTGCACGCCGGCGTCGGCCACGGCGATGTTCACCTCCGCGTTGGCGTCTCCGACGAGCTCCACGAACGGCCCGATGCCGATCGTGAGCCGGCGATCCGGCCCCGCCGTCACCTCGCCTTGCAGGCCGACCGTCCCCGTCGCGGAGGCGGTCACCTCGAGCGGGATGAACCCGGCGAGGAGGAACTTCCTCGACCGCTCCTTCTTCACCGAGTACAGGTCCTCCCGGGCCGCGTAGATCTGGATCGCCTCGGTCGCCTGGGTGGCGACGATCGGGTCGAGGTCGAGCATCGTGACGTCGAGCACGTCGACCGTGCAGAGGAATCGGTTGTTGTCCGGCGTGTCCACGTCGAGCGCGGCCATCAGGTTCAGGGCGATGGGCTCGTAGTCGTGCCCGAACACCTTGACGGAGGCGGCGCCGCTGGCGGCGAGCCGCAGGGCGCTCGCGGTGGACGAGTCCCCGCCGACCTTGCGGATCGTGAAGAGCGATCGCGCGTCGGCCGGCGTCCCGGGGGCCGCCACGTACCGCTCCTTCCCGGGCGAGACGAGGTTCCCGTTCGGCGCCAGCCAGCGGACGTGATCGCCGCTCTCGAGCTCCCCGCCGTCGGCGTCCACGAACCGGAACGCCGTGCAGCCCGGGGAGGTCGCCCTGCTCACGTGCGTCGCAGCGAGCCCGTATCGCTCCACGCCGGTCCAGCCCGCCTCGAGGCACTGGGTCACCACGCCGGTGGCGTTCGGGTTGACGCTCGGGATGAGCATCCGGAACCCGCCTCCCGCGGAGGCCTCGAGCAGGAACGGGGACGGCTTGGTGGCGGGCTGCACGTACTGAACGGCGCGACCCGCCCAGTCGAAGAGGACGATCCGGTCCCCGGCCATGATCGGGGTGGTGGCGTTCGTGCCGTAGGTCACGGACGTCGAGAACCAGTAGCTCATCGCGAAGGAGCCGTTCCCGGCGCCGCCGTCGCGCCACTGGCGGGTGAGGACGTTGTCGAGCTCGATGCCGCGGGCGGGGGTCATCGGTCGGCGGGCCGACCCGGTCAGGCCTTCGACGGGCGGCAGGCCGCCATCGACCGGCACGTCGTCGAACCCGCCGGGGAAGAACCGGACCCACACCGACCGGAGGTTGTCCTCCTCGTCATGCTCGGCGACGGTGCCCGCGGCGTCGACGTGCGCCCGGAGCTCGCAGTCGGTAGGCGCGCCGATCGCGGAGAGCGCCGCGGTGATCTCCGCGGACGCGAAGAGCTCGAGGTGCCGCCCGTGCTCGCGGTTCGGCAGCAGCGTCGCGGTGACGGACGTTCCGTCGTCCAGGAGCTGCGCCGTCGGCGCGAAGGAGTACCGCGGGAGCGGTCCGGTGTGGCCGCCGCCGGCGTCCGGACCGCCCACCAGGAGCGGGAGCCAGCGCGTGACGCCGCCCTCGTCCGGGACGCCGAGCTCGAACCCCAGCTCGAGCGGGGACGTCACCGCGTGCGCCTTCGACTCCAGCTCCACGTCGACGGCGAGCAGCGGCGCTCCCGCGCCGTCCGCCGGGAGCTCGAAGTCGTGCCGGACCGGCGTCAGCCCGACGAGCTGGACGTCCGGGAGCTCCGGTCGCGCGAGGATCACGGGCGCGGGCGCGACGTAGGCGTTGTTGGCACGGTGCGCGGCCTCCTCTCCCTGGAGCGCGTCGTCGGCGGCCGTGAAGTCCACCGCCTCGAGCTGCAGGATCGCCGCGTAGCGCCCTGCCTCGAGCGACGCCGGCAGGTCCGGCACCTCGTGGAGGACGACCGGCACGCCCGGGTCCATGCGCTCCACCACGGTCGACCAGACGCGCGCGCCGGGGGGGAGCCCGGCGGGGTCGATCTGCGCCGGCTCCTCCTCGGGGCCGAGCGGCGCGAGCGCGAGCACGACCGTGACGTTCCACTTCGGCGCGTCCGCCACGATCTTCGCGTACACGGCGAACGGGTGACCGGTGCTCCCGCCGTCGGGCAGCGCCGCCTCCACGAACCGCACGTCCCCCCGGGGCGCCGCGGGAGCGCCGTCCCCGGAGCACGCCGAGGCGAGCAGCGCCGCGGCGACGAGCAGGGTCCGGGGGATCGGCGGGGCGAAGGTGTGCATGAGGCCTCCCGCATCGAGGAGGCACCCCTTCGACCCGGAGCGTCAAGGTAAGACTTCACCTACCGTGACCGAGCGCCGGCGCATGGGCCGGCGTCCCGTGGACGCTGCGCGCCCACACCCTACGCCTGCTCCTCCAGGAACCCGACCACTCGATCCCGCAGCTCGTAGTACTCCGGGTGCGCCAGCACCTCCTCCCGCCTGCGCGGCCGCGCGAACGGGACCTTCACGATGTCCCCGATCGTCGCCCCCGGCCCCTTGGTCATGAGCACGATCCGGTCGGCGAGCAGCAGCGCCTCGTCCACGTCGTGCGTGACCATGAGCACGGTCTTGTGCTCGCCCTCCCAGAGCCGCATGAGCGTGTCCTGCAGCTCCATGCGCGTGAGCGCGTCGAGGAGCGAGAACGGCTCGTCGAGGAGGAGGATCTTCGGGCTGAGCGCGAACGCGCGGGCGATCCCCACCCGCTGCTGCATGCCCGCCGAGAGCTCGCTCGGCGCGTGGTCTCCCATGCCCGCGAGGCCGACGGCGGACAGGTAGAGGTCCGGATCGAGCCGGCCGCGGGCCGGCCCCTGGTCGAGCGAGAGCCGCACGTTGTCCTTCACCGAGAGCCACGGGAGCAGCGCGGGCGACTGGAACACCACCCCGCGGTCCGTCCCCGGCGCGTCTACCTCGCGCCCGGAGATGATCACGCCGCCCTCCGTGGCCTGGGCGAGCCCCATGACGATCGAGAGCACGGTGGACTTGCCGCACCCGGAGTGGCCGAGCAGGCAGACGAACTCGCCGGCGGCGATCTTGAGGTTGAAGTTCCGGACGATCTCAGCCGGGCCCGAGGGCGTCGGAAAACTCTTGGCCAGCATCGAGATCTCGAGGTGCGGCAGCGCGCTCATGGTGGGCCTCGTTCGCGGGGGTGGTGTGGCACGTACGGAGGAAGCGGACGATGTCCCGGCGGGCCTGCTGGTACGCCGGCGCGAGGGACAGGTGGCGCCGCTCGCGGGGGCGCGGGAGGTCGACCGGGATCGCCGGCCCGAGGACCGCGCCCGGACCGGGCGTGAGCGCGTGGACGCGGTCGGAGAGGAGGATCGCCTCGTCCACGTCGTTCGTGACCAGGATCGCCGTGCAGCGCGTCGTCGCGCAGATCCGCTGCAGCTCGTCCTGCAGCGTCGCGCGGGTGAGCGCGTCCAGCGCGCTGAAGGGCTCGTCGAGGAGGAGGAGCCGCGGCTCCATCGCGAGCCCCCGCGCGACCGCCACCCGCTGCCGCATCCCGCCCGAGAGCTCGCGCGGGCGCTTCCCCGCGGCGGCGCCGAGGCCGACGAGCGCGATGAGCTCGTCGGTGC
>JAEYOU010000526.1 GCA_023411405.1 Pseudomonadota bacterium
GCCCCGCTCGCCGCCGCCATGGCCGCGCGCGGCGGCCGCCTCGGCCTGGTCGAGCAGCGGTGAACCCTACGCGACCACCTCGACGGTGGAGCCGGCCCTGGGCGTCACCTCGACCGGCTGGACCGGCGGGCTCGACGACAGCTGCTGCGCGGCAGCGCTCGCGGCGCCGTCGATGAGCTTGAGCGCCTGCTGGCCCTCGAGGCGGTCGTGACGCTGCACGAGCTGAACCTGGGCGACGGCGATCTGGGCGCTGACGTCGGTCATGTGGGCTCCGGGGCGCCCTCGAGCCGTCCGGCGCCCGTCCCGACCACGAGCAAGGCCCGGGCCGGGTCGGCGGGCGCCCATCCTGCCGGAGTTGCCGGGGGTGCGCCCGGGCGGCGCGCGGGGGCGGGGCGCCCCAGGGTCCGGGGCGCCCGGGGGCGGCGGCCGCCTCCGGCGGACCTACCTCGTGCCCCAGTCCACCTTGCGCATGTCACCCGCCGTCACGAACGCCTGGTGCATCGAGAACGAGTGCGGCAGCGACTGCGGCGCGCGCCCCTGCTCCACGAGCCGCATGTACTCGCGCAGGATCGGCTTGTAGTCGGGGTGCGCGCACTTCTCGATGATGAGGTGGGCGCGATCGTGCGGGTCCTTCCCGCGGAGGTCGGCGACGCCCTGCTCGGTGGCGACGACGCAGACCGAGTGCTCGCTGTGATCCATGTGCGCGACGAGCGGGACGATCGTCGAGATCTTCCCGCCCTTGGCCGTCGAGGGGCAGGAGAAGATCGACAGGTACGCGTTCCGGGTGAAGTCGCCCGAGCCGCCGATGCCGTTCATCATCTGCCGGCCGAGGACGTGGGTGGAGTTCACGTTCCCGGTGAGGTCGAACTCGATGGCGGTGTTCATCGAGACGATGCCGAGGCGGCGGACGATCTCGGGGTGGTTGGTGATCTCCTGCGGTCGGAGCAGGATGTGATCGCTGAACTTGCCGAGGTCGTCGACGACGCGCTTCATCGCGGGCGGCGACAGCGTGAGCGAGCAGGTGGAGGCGAAGCTGCAGCGCCCCTCCTCGATGAGCCCGATCACCGAGTCCTGCAGCACCTCCGTGTACATCTGGAACGGCGGGATCTCGCGGTGGCCGCCGATCGCGGCGAGCACCGAGTTGGCGATGTCCCCGACGCCGGACTGGAGCGGCAGGAACGACCGCGGGATCCGCCCCGCCCGCATCTCGTCCACGAGGAACTGGGCCACGTTCTGGCCGATCTGGCGCGTCTCCTCGGTGGGCTCGGAGAAGGGGCTCGTCTCGTCCGCCACGTTCGACCGCACGACGCCGACGATCTTGCGCCGGTCGATCAAGAGCACCGGCGAGCCGATCCGGTCGGAGACGTCGTAGATCGGGATCTCCTGGCGCGCGGGAGGATCCGCCGGCTGGAAGAGGTCGTGCATGCCGAGGAGGTTCGGCGAGTGCCACTCGTTCAGCTCGATCAGGATCTTGTCGGCGACCTGCGCGTACGTCGGCGAGGCGCCGACGCCGCTCGTGAGGACGATGCCGCCGGAGCGGGTGATGTCGCACGCCTCGATGACCGCGAAGTTCACCTTCCCGAGGAAGCCGTACCGGACCTGCTGCGGGAGGAGCGACAGGTGCATGTCCACGAACCGCACCTTGCCCTCGTTGATCTGCTTCCGCAGCGTCCCGTCCGACTGGTACGGCGTGCGGAACCGGATCGCCTCCGCCTTCGCGAGCGCGCCGTCGAGCGAGGCGCCCGTCGAGGCGCCGGTGAGGACGCCGATCTGGAACGGGCGACCCGCCGCGTGCTCCGCGGTGGCCCGCTTCGCGAGCGCCGCGGGGATGGCCTTGGGGCTCCCGGCCGGCGTGAACCCGGAGAAGCCGATGGTGTCCTCGTGCTGGATGAGCGAGGCGGCTTCTTCGGCGCTGAGATACGGAGGGAACGTCGTGGCCACGGGGGGCTCCTTGGGTCCGGTGTCGGCGCGGAAGTTAGCAAAGACGCGCCGCGCCGTGGCCCCGAGGGGGCCGGGCACGTTGTCGCGTCGGGGTGTGCGCCGGAGCACGGTCGGCGCGCGGCCGGAGCGCGGCCGCGCAGCCGTGGGCTCGCCTACTTCTGCGGCTCGTAGGTGCTCTTCACGTAGATCTCGCGGAGCTGCTTCGCGTCCACGTCGCCCGGAGCAGCGGTCATGAGATCCGTGCCCTTCTGCGTCTTGGGCCAGGCCACCACGTCGCGGAGGGACTCCGCGCCCGTGAGGAGCATCACGGTGCGGTCCATGCCGAGCGCGATCCCGCCGTGCGGCGGCGCGCCCATCTTCAGGGCGTCCAGCAGGAACCCGAACTTGGCCCGCGCCTCCTCGTCCGAGATGCCCATCGCCTTGAAGACGCGCGCCTGCACGGCCGGATCGTGGAGCCGGATGGAGCCGCCGCCGAGCTCGAACCCGTTGAGCACGAGGTCGTAGCGGTAGCAGTTCACGCGGCCCGGATCGGACTCGAGGTACGGCAGGTCCTCGTCGTGCGGCCGCGTGAACGCGTGGTGCGCCGCCGCCCAGGTCTTCGACTCCTCGTCGTACTCGAACAGCGGCGGATCGACCACCCAGAGGTACCGCCACTGCCCGCCCGACCCGTACTCCGGGATGAGGCCCATCTTCTTCGCCAGGTGAACCCGGAGGTTCGCCATGACGGTGTGGACCATGTTCTCCTTCCCGAACTGGAAGAGGAGCAGGTCGCCGGGCTGGGCGCCGCAGGCCTCGTTGATGGCGGCCCGCATCTCCGGCGTGACGTTCTTGGCGAGCGGCGACTGGGTCCACTCGCCGTTCTCGGCGATCTTGGCGCGGGCGAGCCCCTTCGCGCCCATGCCCTTCACGTACTCCTCGAGCTTCTCGATGTCCGTGCGCGAGAAGCCCGCGCTCGCCGGGACCCGGATCGCCTTCACGATCCCCTTGGCCTGGACGGCCTCGTGCATGAGCGGCACGCCGCCGCCGCCGTGCGCCTTCACGATGTCCGTGAGGACCACGTGCGCCATGTCGAAGCGCAGGTCGGGCTTGTCGTTGCCGTACTTGGCCATCGACTCCGCGTACGGCATCCGCTGGAAGGGCCGCGGGAGCTCGACCCCGAGCACCTCCTTCCAGAGCTTGCAGACCAGCCCCTCGATGACGTCGAAGACGTCGTTCTGCTCGACGAACGACATCTCCACGTCGATCTGCGTGAACTCGGGCTGCCGGTCGAGCCGGAGGTCCTCGTCGCGGAAGCACCGGACGATCTGGAAGTACCGGTCGAAGCCCGACATCATGTAGAGCTGCTTGAAGAGCTGCGGGCTCTCGGCGAGCGCGTAGAACTTGCCCGGGTTGAGGCGCGAGGGGACGAGGAAGTTGCGGGCCCCGCCCGGCGTGTACTTCACCATGAACGGCGTCTCGAGCTCGAGGAACCCGCGCTCGGAGAAGTAGTTCCGGGTGAGGTGGTTCACCTTGGCGCGCGTCATCAGCGTCTTCTGGAGCGGCGCCCGGCGCAGGTCGAGGTAACGGAACTGGAGCCGCTTCTCCTCGCTCGTCTCGACCTTGTCCTCGATCGGGAACGGCGTCGGCTCCGACCGGTTGAAGATCGTGAGCTCGGTCGCGTGGACCTCGATCTCGCCCGTCCGGAGCTTCGGGTTGGCGTTGCCGCCGCGCGAGACGACGGTCCCGCGGATCCCGACGCAGTACTCGAGCCGGAGGTCGCCCGCGAGCTCGTGGACCTCGGGCCGGACGTCGGCCTCGAAGACCACCTGGGTCAGGCCCTCGCGGTCCCGGAGATCGATGAAGACGGCCCCGCCGTGGTCGCGCCGGTTGTTGACCCAGCCGAACAGCACGACGTCCTTGCCGATGTCGGCCTTGGTCAGCTCACCGCACGAATGGGTCCGCTTCAGCTCTGTGATGAAACGCGCCACGGGAGAGCGCCCTCCTGCAGGGGGAACGGTGCAGCTAACACTGCGGAACCTGGACCGTCAAGGGAGTGCTCGGCTCCTCGCGCCAGGTGGCGCCGCGGCACGCCCCGCCCGGCGGCGCCTGGCCGATCTTCCGCGCGCGCCGGAAACAATTGCAGTCCGGCGGTCGAGGCATCGCGGATCTGCGCGGTTTCCAGCGCGCCGCGCTGGCCCCGCGGTTGCACATCCGGGCGCAGGAGGAGTCGAACGTGCGGAACGGAACCTCGATCGATCCGGTGTGCGGGCGGGCAGTGGCGGAGATCACGTCCGAGAGCCAGGAGTACAAGTCGCGCCGCTACTTCTTCTGCTCGCACTCCTGCAGGGAGCGGTTCGAGGGCCAGGCCGAGCGGATGCGGGCGGCCGAGCTGGCGCGGCTGGGGGCGCTCTTCGGGCGCCGCAAGGAGCCCTGGGGGATGGTCTAGCCGAGCGGCCCCGCTCGGCGGGCCCTCCGCCGGGCTCAGGGCGAACGGCCCTCGGCGGGCCGCACGTCCCGGAGCTTGAGCTGCAGCCGCCGGGTCCCGTCCCACTCGTCGAACCCGACCGAGAACGCCGCGTCCACGGGCCCCTCGGCGCAGAGGGCCGCGCGGTCGCCCATGCCGAACCCGATGGCGTCGAGGCCGCGCGCGCCGAGCGCGAGCTTCAGGTGCACCCCGGCCGCGCCCACCGTCCGGCCCCGTGCCGCAGCCCGCCGGAGCGCGAACACCGGCTCCGGATGCCCCGCCCCGAACGGCGCGAGCCGCTCGAGGTCCGCCGCGGCGCGATCGGTGAGCTCGGCGTCGTCGATCCAGCCGTCGATCCGGCAGCGCGGCTGGAGGTCCGCCTCCGAGAGGCGCGCCGCCGCGTGCGCCTCGAACGCCGCCCGGAAGCCGTCGATCGCGGCCCGCTCGACGGTCACCCCGGCGGCGTGCTTGTGACCGCCGAACCGGGCGAGGTGCGCGGCGCAGGTCGCGAGGGCGTCGTACAGGTGGAAGCTCTCGATCGAGCGCCCGCTCCCCTTCCCGCTCTCCCCCTCGAGCGCGATCAGCACGGCGGGCCGGTGGAACCGCTCGACGATGCGCGAGGCGACGATGCCGACCACGCCCGCGTGCCACCCGTCGCGGGCGAGCACGAGCCCGCGCGCGCCCGCGGCGACGCGCGCCGCCGCGTCCTCCATCGCCTCCTCGAGGATGCGCCGCTCGATCTCCTGCCGCGCCTGGTTCTCGCGGTCGAGCTCCTCGGCGAGCGCGCGGGCGTTCTCCTCGTCGTCCGCGAGCATGAGGCGCACGCCGCGCCCGGCGTCGTCGAGCCGGCCGGCGGCGTTGATCCGCGGCGCGAGCCGGAAGCCGACCTGGCCCGCGGTGACCGGCTGGCCGTCGGCGATCCCCGCCACGCGCTTCAGCGCGCGCACGCCCGGGCGCCGGCTCTTCGCGAGCACCTCGAGCCCCCAGCGGACGAGGGTCCGGTTCGCGCCCACGAGCGGCACGACGTCGGCGATCGTCCCGAGCGCGACGAGGTCGAGCGCGTCCTTGAGGTTCGGCTCCGGCCGGCGCGGGCCGAACCGGCCCGCGTCGCGCAGCCGGCGGCGCAGGGCCATGACGAGCGCGAACGTCACCCCGACGGCGGCCAGGTCCTTGCTCGGGTAGGCGCAGCCGGGCTGGTGCGGGTTGAGGATGGCCGCCGCCGCCGGAAGCTCCACCGGCACGGTGTGATGGTCCACGACCACCGCGTCCACGCCGAACGCCGCCGCGGCCCGGACCTCCTCGACGCTCGTGATCCCGCAGTCGAGCGTCACGAGGAGCCGCACCCCCTGCCCCGCGAGCCGGGCGACGGCGTCGCCGTTGAGCCCGTATCCCTCGACGAGGCGGTGAGGCACGTAGGTGACGACGTCGCCGCCGGCCGCGCGCAGGAAGCCGGTGAGCAGCGAGGTCGAGGTGACGCCGTCCACGTCGTAGTCGCCGTAGCAGGCGATCCGCTCGCCCGCGTCGAGCGCCCGCGCGATCCGGGCCACCGCGCCGTCCATGCCCTTCATCGAGAAGGGATCCGGCAGATCTGCGAGCGGGGCCTCGAGGAACCGCGCCGCGGTGGCGGGATCGACGTGGCCGCGCGCGGCGAGCACGCGGGCGGCGAGCGGGTGGAGCCGGAGGGCCTCCGCCAGCCGGGCGGCCGCGGCCTCGGACTCCGGCCCTCCCCGCGCCTCGATCCATCGCTTCCCGCTCGCGCCGTTCACGAGCGCTCGGTAGCATGCCTCCCTGACACGGTCCTCGCCCGAGCCCGTGCCCGTGCCCGCGCCCGTGCCCGTTGCCCGAGGATCAGGAGGCGTCATGCATCCGCGTTTCCTCGCTGCAATCCTCGCCCCCGCCGCGCCCATCCCCCTCGCCGCCGCCCTCCTCCTCGCCGCCGCGCCCGCGGGCGCGTCCGAGTGGCGCCTCCTCGCGCGCCGCACGTTCGAGCACCGGGTCACCGCCGCCGGGTTCGTCGACGCGCGGCGGGGGTTGACGGTCGGCGGCGCCGGGGCCGGCAACATGGCCTACGTCTTCACCACCGCCGACGGCGGGAGGACGTGGCGCGAGGCCGCGAGCCCGTCGTGGCGGCGGCACGCGCTCGAGCTCTCGGCCGCGGGCTTCGCGTGGCACGCGGGCGTGCTGCACACCGGGCGATCGTTCGACTTCGGGCGGAGCTGGTACCACGGCGGCAGCTTCGCGGAGGCCGACCCGGGCCCGGCCGTCCTGCTCTCGTTCGCGGACGAGAACCGGGGCCTCGTAGCGACGGCGCGGCGGCTCGGCCGCACCGACGACGGCGGCCTGCGCTGGCTGGAGGTCCCGCTCCCGGAGACGGTCGAGGAGCTCGCCGCCGTCTCCCTCGCCATCGCGCCGACCCGGCCCGGGGAGCACGCGCCATCGCTGGTCCGGCTCCACACCCTCCGCCCGGTCGTCGCGCGCGCGCTCGACGCGGCGGGAGCGCTCTGGGTCGTCGAC
>JAEYOU010000560.1 GCA_023411405.1 Pseudomonadota bacterium
GGGCGCGCCTGCTCGGGGACGAGGCGGCGCTCGAGGCCGCGCGCCGCGGCGCCGCGGGCGTGGACCTCGACGCGGGCGGCGAGATCACCTGCCCCGCCTGCGGGCACGCCTTCGCGGCGGGGCCGGACGTCAAGGAGTGCCCGGACTGCGGGCTGGGGCTCGGGGCGCCGGAGTAGCCCCTCGACACACGGGCCGTGCCGCGGTCGGAGCGCCGTGCTAAGCACCGGCATGGCGCGAGAGCTCTCGGACCTGCACATCCACGTCGGCGGGGCGGTCGCCCCCCACATCCTCTGGTCGATCGCCCACGATCAGGGGTTCAAGCTGCCGGTCTCCGACTACTGGGAGTTCAAGGAGCTCGTCTCGGCGCGGCCCGGCAAGGTCCGGTCGCTCGACGAGTACCTCGCGGTGATGCACCAGTGGACGGAGCGGATCCAGTCCTCGCCTGCCGCGATGGAGCGGTCGATCTACGAGGTGATCGGCAAGGAGTACCGCTCGTCCCGCGTCTCGCTCATCGAGCTGCGGTTCAACCCGATGAAGCGGAACGAGGGCGGCGAGCGCGATCTCGATCACATCGTCCACGCCGCGCTCCGCGGGATGGACCGCGCGTGCATGGAGTACGGGGTGCAGGCAGGGCTCATCTTCTGCCTCGCGCGCGAGTTCCCGCTCGAGCTGAACCAGATCCTGGTGGAGAAGGCGGCCCGCTACCGCCGCCGCGGCGTCGTCGGGATCGACCTCGCCGGGACCGAGCGGAACGCGCTCGAGCTGATGCCCGCCGAGGTGAAGCGCTACCGCGAGCTGTTCGCCGCCGCACGCAAGGAGGGGCTCAAGACCACCGTCCACACCGGCGAGACCGCCCGCACGGGCCCCGAGGGGGTCCGGGCGGTGGTCGAGGAGCTGGAGCCACAGCGGATCGGCCACGGCATCTGCGCCGCGCGCGACGAGCGGGTGATGGACCTGTTGCGCGAGCGCGGGGTGGTCCTCGAGATCTGCCCGAGCTCCAACCTCGCGACGCGCGCGGTCGGCTCGCTCGACGAGCTGGGGTCGATCCTGAAGCGGTTCTGGGATCGCGGCGTGAAGTTCACCATCAACACCGACGGCCCGTACCTGCTCGACACGAACATGCGGAGCGAGGTGCGGATGCTCCGCGAGGCCGGCGTGCTCGCGGAGGAGCAGCTCGAGCAGGCCGCCCGGTGGGCGCGGGAGGCGACGTTCATCGGAGGGGAGGGGTAGGTCGCGCCGGCGCGGGCGGGTGGCTCCACCCTGCTGACACGACGCTGGCAGCAGGGCTCCGGTACTCCTGCAGCAGACCCTCACCGGAGCGACGCATGAACGCGATCAACTGGTTCGAGATCCCGACCCGCGATCTCACGAGATCCAAGCGATTCTACGAGCACGTCCTGGCCGGCCGCCTCACCGACACCGAGGTCCCGGGCATGAAGATGGCGCTCCTGCCGTACGAGGAGCCCGGCGTGGGCGGCGCCCTCGTCCAGTTCGAGGAGGCCGTGCCCCACGCGGACGGCGTCCGCGTCTACCTCCATGGCGGAGCGGACCTCGCGCCCTTGCTCGCGCGGGTCCCGGAGGCCGGCGGCACGGTGGTGCTGGAGAAGACCCTGGTCCGGCCGGACGTCGGCTACATCGCGCTGTTCCGGGATCTCGACGGGAACGTGCTCGGGGTACACTCGACGGGTTAGCCCGTGCGCCGCGCCGACCGACTCTTCAGGCTCCTCGAGCTGCTCCGCGGCCGCCGGATCTCCACCGGTCCCTGGCTGGCGGAGCGGCTCGAGGTGTCGCTGCGCACCGTGTATCGCGACGTCCGCGACCTCGCGCTCTCGGGCGTGCCGATCGAGGGCGAGGCGGGCGTCGGCTACCGCCTCGGGGCCGGGTTCGAGCTCCCGCCGCTGATGCTCACCACCGGTCAGGCGAAGGCGCTGCTCGCGAGCGTCCGCCTGGCGCGGCACCGCCTCGACGTGGCGCTCGCGCGCGACGCGGAGGAGGCGCTCGCGAAGCTGATGGCGGTCCTGCCCGCCGCGACCCGGACCGCCGCCGAGGACGTCGCCGTGCACGCGCTGCACGGCGGCGCCGCGCCGGCGCTGCGCCGGCTCTCGGGGGCGCTCCGCCAGGCGTGCGAGGAGCGCCGGATCGTCCGGTTCGAGTACCGCAGCCTCCGCGGAGCCCGGTCCGCCCGCCGCGTACGGCCGCTCGGGCTCCTGTTCTGGGACGCCGCGTGGACCCTCGCCGCGTGGTGCGAGGCGCGCGGCGACTTCCGGAACTTCCGGATCGATCGGATCGAGGGCTTGTGCGTGCTGGAGGAGCGGTTCGTGGACGAGCCGGGCCGCAGGCTCGCCGACCTGTTCGCGCGGGAGCGGGACCGGCGGTGAACGAGACGTGGGGCGCGATCGGAACGGGTCTCACCCTGCGCGAGCAGAGGTGCCGTTCTCGGTCACGCCGGTGGAGTGACGTCAGCGCTGCACGACGAGCTCCGTCACCCGCTCCGCCCGGAGCTCCCCCGCCTCCGCGAGGCGCGCGAGCTCCGCGGCACGGGCGCGCGCGAGCTCGAGGAGCAGCGCTCCGGCGGGGCCGGCCTCCGCGAGGCGCGGGTCCTCGATCACCGCTCGCCCTTCGACAGGCTCAGGGCGAGCGGAACTCCCGACGGCAACCGCGGCGCGAGCGGTCGCCAACGCCTGGACGGCGCGCGCAAGCTCCCCCGCCGGGATCGGCGTTGGGGCGAACCCGCGCCCCAGCCGCTCGTTCGCGAGCGCGGTGAGGTAGATCGCCGTGAGCCGCGGAGGCGGCGTGCCGGGGAGCGACACCCCGAGGCCGAGCGCCCGCGCGAGCCCGAGCAGCCCCTCGCACTGGTCGAGCGCGGCCGCGGTGCGGGCGAGGTCCGCCTCGGAGAGGAAGGCCCGCGGCGCGTACGCGCCGGCGGCGAGCGTGGCCCACTCCTCGCGCGGCGCCTCGAGGCCGGGGTGATAGCGCGGTCGCTTCGCGACGAGCGCGAAGAGCGCCTCGCCCAGCGGCGCGTCGAGGAGCGGGGCCTCGCGCGTGCCGGCGCCGCCGGCCTTCACGAGCCGTTCGGCGCGGAACTTGAGCTCGAGCACGCGGCCGAACCCCTCCTGGAAGAGGCGCTTGGCGGGGACGTCCAGCAGCACCTCGGCCGCGGCGGCGCCCTCCAGCGGCCGGCCCTCGGCGCGGAGCCGTGCGGTCAGGCCGAGCTCGAGC
>JAEYOU010000576.1 GCA_023411405.1 Pseudomonadota bacterium
GGTGGGCGCCCGCGAGGCCGACGGGGCCGTCCCAGGCCGCGGGGGCGACGGCGAAGGGCGCGCCGCGGCGCCCCGCCTCTTCGCGCAGGACCTCGAGCGCGTCCCCCGGCTGGTCGGCGTGCACGACCGCGGGCACGCCGGGCTTGAAGATCCCCGCCTTCTCGCGGGCGACGAGCTCGACCGTGTCGCCGAGGAGCTGGGTGTGGTCGAGGCCGATCCGCGCCACGGCGGTCACCGCGGGCGCGACCGCGTTCGTCGCGTCCCACCGTCCGCCCAGGCCCACCTCGACCACCGCCACGTCGACGCCCTCGACCGCGAACTCGAGCAGCCCGAGCAGCGTCGCGAACTCGAAGTACGTGAGCCGCTCGTCCTCCCGCCCCCCCTCGTGCCAGGGGCAGGCGCGCCGGACCTCCTCGACGCGGGCGGCCAGCGCGCGGTCGCCGATCGGCGCGCCGTCGACGGCGATCCGCTCGTGGAAGCGGACGAGGTGCGGCGAGGTGTAGAGCCCGACGCGGTGGCCGGCGGCGCGCAGCGCCGCCGCGGCCATCGCGCAGGACGACCCCTTCCCGTTCGTCCCCGCGACGTGCAGCACCGGGTAGCGCCGCTCCGGGTGGCCGAGCGCCGCGAGCGCCCGCTCCATGCGCTCGAGCCCGAAGCGCATCGCGAGCGGCTGGAGCCGCTGGAGATAGTCGAGCGGCTCGAGCATCTCAGCCGAGCAGCGACACGATCTGCGCCAGCCGATCGCGCAGCTCGTGCCGGTGGACGATGGCGTCGATCATCCCGTGCTCGAGCAGGAACTCGCTCCGCTGGAAGCCGGGCGGGAGCTTCTCGCGGATGGTCTGCTCGATGACGCGCGGTCCGGCGAAGCCGATGAGCGCCTTGGGCTCGGCGATCACCACGTCGCCGAGCCACGCGAAGCTCGCCGCCACCCCGCCGGTGGTCGGGTGGAGCAGCACCGAGACGAACGGCTTCTTCACCGCCCGGAACCGGTGGATCGCGGCGGAGGTCTTGGCCATCTGCATGAGGGAGAAGATGCCCTCCTGCATCCGGGCCCCGCCGCTGGAGCTGAAGAGGATCGCCGGGACGCGCCGCTCGGTCGCCCGATCGAAGATCCGCGCCACCTTCTCGCCGACGACGGAGCCCATCGACCCGCCCATGAACTCGAACGCGAACGAGCCGACCGAGACCGGCTGCCCGCCCAGGGCGCCGACGCCCGACACGAACGCGTCGCGGAGCCCGCTCGACTTGAAGGTGCTCTTCAGGCGGTCGCGGTACTTCTTCGCGTCGCTGAACCCGAGCGGATCGGCCGGCGCGAGCTCGGCGTCGAGCTCCTCGAACGTCCCCGGGTCGAGCACGAGCTCGAAGCGGCGGCGGACCGGGAGCGCGTCGTGCTGGCCGCACTTCGGGCAGACGTTCCAGCGCTTCTCGTACTCGTCGCGGGTGCTCACCTCCGAGCAGGCCTCGCACTGATACCAGAGCGCGGGCGCCTCGGGGGCCGTCGCGCCGTTGGTGGGCGCCGGGCGGGTCTTGAGCTTCTTCTCTTTGGTGAACCAGGCCATGAGCGTTCTAGAACACGAACTCGTCGCCCTGCTCGAGCACCCGGACGTTCGGGAGGCGGAGGCGCGCCAACGCGCGCTTCAGCGCCGCCCGGTGGGCGGGCTTCAGGTGATACAGCAGCACCGGGAAGCCGTCACGCTCGAGCTTCGCGAGCTCCCCGCGCAGGGTGCGCGGCGTGAGGTGCCCGGAGACGTCGGCCAGCCACTGGTGGGTGTCGGGGAACGACAGCTCCACGAGGAGCGCGGCGAGGCGCGGCTGCGCGTTGACCCTGCGCCAGAAGGCCTCGGTCGGGCCCGTGTCGCCGGAGATGCCGATGGTGGTCGCGCCGTCGGAGACGAGGAACCCGACCGACTCCACGGGGTGGCACACGGGGACGGGCTGGAAGGCGAGCGCGCCCGCGCGGAACCGCCCCCGCGGCGCGAACGGCACGAGCTCGAGGACGGGCGCGCGCCGGTCCGGGATCCGGGTGAAGTCGGGCCAGAGCCGATCGTTGAAGACGCACTCCCGCAGCGTGCGCACGCACGCGCGCGACGCGTGGACGCGGAGCGGCCGGGGGCGCCTGCCCACGAGCATGTCCGCGAGGAGCGGCACGTCCTTCACGTGATCGAGGTGCGAGTGGGTGAGGACGATGTCGTCCACCCGGAGGAGCTCCTCGAGCGAGAGGCTCGCGGTCAGCGCCCCCGCGTCCACCGCCAGCCGCCCGTCGAGCAGGAAGCAGGTCGTCCGCTGCCGGGGGAGCTCCCCGCCGGAGCAGCCGAGGACCCGCAGCCTCAAGCCAGCTCCCCGAACTGGGACTTCATCTGGAGGAACTCGAGGAACCGGCGCAGCTTCCCGGCGTCCGGTACGACGAACCCGTCCCGCGCGACCGCGACGAACTTGCCGCGCAGCAGCTTGCGCACCGCCTCGTCGGCCTGCTCGGGCCGGACGCCCACGCGCCGCGCCAGCTCCTCCGGGGCGACCGCGACGAGGTGGCCCTCCGGGCCGCGCGGCGCGCGCTCCGCCGCCGTCGTCAGGAAGTGCACGACGCGCAGCGACGCGTCGCTGAACAGCAGCGTCTCGATCTGCTCGTTCGTCTCCTGCAGCCGGTCTGCGAGCTTCTTGATCATGCGGAGCGCGATCTCCGCGTTCCCCCGGATCATCGCCTCGAAGGTCCGGGCGTCGATGACCAGCACCTTCGAGGCCTCGGCGCACGTCGCGGTGGCCGAGCGCGGCCGGTTCGTCAGGATCGACATCTCTCCGAAGAACTCGCCCGCCCCGAGGGTGGTGAGGACCTTCTCGAGATCGCCGACCGCCTTGCTGATGGTGACGCGGCCGGACTGGATGACGAACATGTCGTGCCCCGGCTCCCCCTCGCGGCAGAGCACGGCGCCCTTCGCGAACTCCTTGCCGAACCGCTGGAAGAGCTGGTCGTCCGTCACCGCGACCTGCTTATCCGAGCAGAATGAACACTGTCAATCGTGGGGGCGGACGGGCCCTCGCCGGCCCTCCCGAGCCCGGCGCTGGAAGCCGCCCCACCCCTCGCGTACACTCCGCGGCCGTGGCGCAGACCTTCCGACCCCCTTCGACCCAGCGGATCTACGACGTCTGCATCGTCGGCTCGCAGCTCGGCGGCGTCGTCGCCGGCGCGCTGCTCGCCCGGCGCGGCCTGCGCGTGCTGCACGTCGCGCACGGCGAGCTCGGGCAGGGCTACGTGAACGACGGCTATGCGCTCCCCTGGGGGCCGGCCGCCGTGCCCAGCCCTCGCCACATGCCCGCCGCCGAGGCGGTGCTCGCCGAGCTCGGCCTCGCGACGGACGTCTCCCGGGCGCTCGAGCCGTCCGACCCCGATCTCCAGCTCCTCCTGCCGCGTCACCGCGTGGACGTCTCGCGCGATCCCGCCGTGCTCCGGGCGGAGCTCCGCCGCGAGTGGCCGGAGCAGGCCGAGGCGCTCGAGGCGGCGTTCGGGCAGCTCTCCGCCCACTACGACGTCTCCGGCTTCTTCCTGAAGGCGGCCCCGCCGCTTCCCCCTGACGGCCTCACCGAGAAGCTCGCCGTCCGCAAGGCGCTCAAGCAGGCCCAGAACGCCCCGAACGCGCCGCGCGAGGCCGTGGGCCGCACGTCGGTGCTCGCCGAGCACGAGGGGCACGAGCTCGTCGCGAGCCTCCGGACGATCGCGCGGTTCCTCACGTACCTCGACGGTCCCATCTCGCCGTTCTCCGAGGTCCGGCTCCTGGGCGGCGCGCTGCGCGGCACGCACCGGCTCGCGGCCGGCCAGGGCGCGCTGCGCGAGCTCATCCGCCGGCGCATCGTCGAGTCGCGCGGCGAGCTCAAGGGCGGCCCGGGCGAGCCCGCGGTGGTCCGCGCCATCGATCTCGACGAGAGCCGGATCGCCGCCGTCCACCTGGCCGACTCGACGGACACCTTCGTCGCCCGCGCCTACGTCCTCGCCGCCGACGCCGCCGCGATCCGCGCGCTCCTCCCCGCGGACGCGGCCGAGGCGCGCGCGGCGCGCGTGCTGGGGCAGATCGCCCCGCGCCGCCGCCTGTTCACGGTGAACCTGGTCGTGAAGCAGGCCGCGCTCCCGCCCGCGCTGGGGGACAACGTGTTCGCGCTGCGCGACCCGGCCGGCGGCGACGCGATCGACAACGCGGTGTTCCTCCAGATCCTCCCCGCGCGCCGCGACGTGAAGAAGGGCGCGGGCGAGGTGGTCACCGACGAGCGGGTGATCTGCGCGAGCGCGTTCATCCCGGCGGCGGCCTCGCGCGACGAGCTCTCCGGGGCTGCGGCCCGCATCCGCGAGGCGGTCGCGGACGCCATCCCCTTCTTCGAGCGCCACCTCGTGAGCGAGTCGGCGCCCGTGCTCGACGCGCCGGCCCACCAGCAGGAGGGGGTGCGCATGCTGTCGCAGCCCCTCTACGAGACCGAGCTGGACGGGAGTCTGGGCATCACCGGGCTGCCGGTGCGCGCGCCCTGGAAGAACGCGTTCTTCGCCGGCCGCGAGGTCGTCCCGGGCCTCGGGCTCGAGGGGGAGTTCTTCGCCGGCATCCAGGCCGCCGGCCACGTGGCCGCGGCGCTGGGGCGCAAGGACGTCCTGAAGTGAGGGTCGAGCGGCCGCGCGCGGTCCTTCTCGCTTGCGCTTCCGGCTCAGATCGGTAATATCCCGCGCTCTTTCGGCTTTCTAGCTTCGGAGCACCCAATGGCACGCCGCTGCGAGATCTGTGGGAAGGGCCCGCTCGTCGGGAACACCGTCTCCCACGCCAACAACAAGAGCAAGACCCGGTCGCTCCCCAACCTGCGCTCGGTCCGCGCCAACGTCCAGGGCGCGGTGAAGCACATCCGCGTGTGCACCCGCTGCCTCAAGGCCGGCAAGGTCGTGAAGGCGGGACGCGGGCGGGCCACCGCGGCGACGGCGTAGCCTCTCCGTTGACCCGCAGGCAGGCTCAGGGTGAGCCGACCACGTCGCTTCCCGTCACCGAGCGACTTCACCCCGACGGTCCCGGGCTCGAACGGCTCGGGACCGCGCCGCTCCTCGCGCGCCTGCACGCCGGCGATCGCGAGGCCGTGCGCGCCGTCTCGCGCGCCCTCCCCTCGCTGACCGAGCTCGCCGACGAGGCGATCGCCGCGCTCGCCGCGGGAGGCCGGCTCCTGTACGCGGGCGCCGGGACCTCCGGCC
>JAEYOU010000616.1 GCA_023411405.1 Pseudomonadota bacterium
AGGCGCGCCGACCTCGTCCGGGACGACGCGGAGCCCGCTCCGGGTGGGCAGCGGGCCGGGGGAGCTCGCGAAGGTGACCGCGCGCGAGCGGTAGGTCCGCGACCAGGCGTCGGCGACGAGCGCGAGCGACACCTCGTCCACGCCCGGCGCGAGCGGAAGCGCGAGCTCCTCGCGCCGCCAGAACGCGGCGGCGTTGGCGAGGACCGTCGCCGCGAACGGCCGCGTGAACGTGAAGGCGCCGCTCGCGTGCCGCGCGTCCCACCGCGAGAGCCCCAGCTCCTCTGCGAGCGCCTCGGCGCGCGCGCGCCCGGCGATCGCCTCGACGAGCGTGAGCGCCATCGGCATCGAGGCGGTGATGCCCGTGGTGGTGGCGACGCCGCCGTCCACGACCAGGCGGCGGTCCGGGACCCAGCGGATCGCCGGGTGCTCCTCGAGCAGCGCATCCCGGACGTACCAGTGCGTGGTCGCCCGCTTGCCGTCGAGCAGCCCTGCGTTGGCGACCACCTTCACGCCGACGCACACGCCGACGATCGTGGCACCCTTCCCCGCCTGCGCTCGGAGCCAGCCGAGGACGGCCGGGTCGTCCTCGTCGGCCAGGGCCGGGACGATCACGAAGTCGGCGCCCTCGGGATGGCGCGCGTCGAACTCCGCGGTCGTCGCGTCGGGCAGGACCGCGAGCGCGGGGTACAGCTGTACCGGCCCCGGGCCCGTCGCCAGCGCCACGACGTCGGCGACCCCGGCGCGCTTCAGGATCCCGTACGGCATGACGTAGTCGGTGGTCTCGGTCCCGCCGTTGGCGCCGAGGATCGCGACGAGGGGGCGCGCGCGCTTCGGCGGCTTCAGGGCCGCGAGCGCGGCGCCGGTCTCCTCCTGCGGGACGGGCGGCGCCTCCACCGCGGCGGGCGCCGGCGGCAGGGAGAGCAACCAGCCGGCGAACCCCGCCGCGGCGAGCCCGACGATCGCGAGGCCGCTCCACAGGATCCAGTTCCGCACGTTGACCTCCGAGGTTCGAGGTGACGCGGATCTTGTGGCCGGCGTGCGCGCGCGCAGCACCTGTGCGGGAGGTCGGGCGTGAGGGCGACCGCACCGGGGGCACCAGCCTCGCGGGCGACGCGCGCTCCGCCACCTCCGCTTAAGATGCCGGAGCCACGGCGCCGCCGGGCGGGAGGACGTATGGGCTACCGTAAGCAGTTCACCATCCGCTGGTCGGAGTGCGACCTCAACGGCCACGTCCGCAACACCGCCTACTCCGAGTTCGGCATCGAGACCCGCCTGAGCTACCTCGCCGAGCGCGGGTTCGGCTTCGCGCGGTTCGTCGAGCACGGGATCGGCCCGGTGATCCAGCGCGAGGAGATCGATTACCTCTCCGAGCTCCACCTCGGCGACACGATCGAGGTGGACTTCACGGCCCTCGGCGCCTCGCCCGAGGGCGGCCGCTTCAAGCTCTCGCACGACTTCTACGTGCCGGACGGGAAGCGCGTCGCGCGGATCGTGCTCGTGGGCGGCTGGCTCGACCTCCGCCGCCGCCGGCTCACCGCGCCGCCGCCGGAGCTCGCGCGCGTGATGGAGTCGATCGAGCGCGGCGACTCGTACGAGGAGCTCCCGCCCATCAAGCGCCCGGACGCCTGAGGCCTCTTCGGGCCTGCACGACCTCGACCCGGAGCCCACATTCACTGCCACACGGCGACGGGAGGAACGCGCATGAACTACGAGGGACGTACGACCGAGGCGGTGGAGAGCAAGACGGCGAAGGTGCCATCCCTGGTCTACATGGGGTTCGCGGTGGCCTCGATGGCGGCGTCCGCGGCGCTGATGCTCACGGGCCGCAAGCAGCTCGCCAACTTCGTCGGGCAGTGGGCCCCCTCGATCCTGATCATGGGGCTGTACAACAAGATCACGAAGGAGCTCGCGCTCCCGCAGCGCGAGGGGATGGCGCGGTTCGGCTCCGGCCTCTCCTCCGGCGCCAACCTGGGCTCGCCTGCCGGCGCGTCGGCGGGGCTGTAGCGCGACGACGCGCACTGGGCGACCGGTACCAGCCGCCGCGCGCTGGTACCGGGAGCCCTCTTAACGAAGCGTGGCGTGGGATATGCTCCGGCGGGCCGCGCAGCCCGCGGGCCGCGGGCCCCGTACCTTGGGGCCCCGGGAGCTCGACCACGTGGACGTGAAGCGGACCTTCGACGGCGCGGCGGCGTCCTACGACGCCCTCCGGCGGCAGCTCATCCCTTGCTTCGACGACCTCTACGGCACGGCCGTGGACCTCACCGCGGGGGCCCCCGGCGCGGCGCCCCGGATCCTCGACCTCGGCGCGGGCACCGGCCTCCTCGCGGAGCAGGTCCTGCGCCGGCTGCCGGCCGCGCGGATCACCCTCCTCGACTTCTCCGAGGCGATGCTGGCCCAGGCGCGCGCGCGGTTCGCGGGCGCCGCGGCGGTCGAGCTCCGGGTCGGCGATCACGCGGCGGCCGACCTCGGCGGGCCGTGGGACGCGATCGTCTCGGCGCTCTCGATCCACCACCTCCCGGACGCCGAGAAGCGGCGCCTCTTCGAGCGCGCCTTCGCCGCGCTCGCGCCCGGCGGGGTGTTCGTGAACGCCGACAACGTCACCGCCGAGGACCCGGCCGTGCAGGCGCGCGATCGCGCGGCCTGGGTCGCCGCCATCCGCGCGAGCGGCCTGGGCGAGGCGGAGCTCGCGGCGGCGATGGAGCGGACCAAGGTGGACATCCTCGCGCCGCTCGCCGCGCAGCTCGCGTGGCTCCGCGCCGCTGGGTTCGCCGAGGTGGACTGCTCCTACAAGTGGCGCCTGTTCGCGGTCTTCTCGGGCCGGCGTCCGGCGTGAGAGCGCGCGCGCTCGCGGCGCCCTACTCCGGCAGCGGCAGCTCGACCACCCAGCCGTCGTGCGCGACGTCCACGGGCCCCGGGAACACCTCCCGCGCCTGCGCCAGCAGCGGCTGCCACTCGCGGTCGTAGCGCGAGGAGAGGTGCGTGAGCACGAGCCGGCCGACGCCGGCCTCACGGGCCACGGCGGCCGCTTCACGCGCCGTGGAGTGCATCGTCTCGACGGCGCGGGCGGCCTCGGGGTCGCCGAACGTGCAGTCGTGCACGAGGAGGTCGGCGCCGCGCGCGGCCTCGACGGTCGCCTGCGCGGGCCGGGTGTCCCCGGTGACGACGACGGCGCGGCCGCGGCGGGGCGGCTCGACC
>JAEYOU010000580.1 GCA_023411405.1 Pseudomonadota bacterium
CCATTGCACAGGGCTACTCGCCCGAATAACTGATGCAGTCGCGTTGCCTCTGCGGTTGTGAATCGATCTCAACAGCCGTCAATTGTGTGTTGGGGGACGTGGGAACTTCGCGATTGGCGTACCATCAGCCCTAAAGCGGCGTATGGCACCGGCTCGAAGAATCGCAAACCCACCCGGCGTTTCGAGCCGGAGGGAATCCCCACTTGCGCGTATTCGGTTTACCAAGAATTCGAGTGGATACCGCTGAATCGTCTGTGCGCTCCGATCCCACCGAACCAGACCCGCAGGCACTTTGGATACGTCCTCAACGAATTGATCCAACCCCAGCCAAACACAATCGGGCTGCACCAGGATAGCGCTGATTTCGTAACGCGCCACTTCAGGAGGAGAGAAAAGGGTATACGTGCGGTTGGACATATCGAAATAGCCGAACGCGCCGACACCTGTCGCGCCTTCGGCGTCGTAATACTGCTTGCCGAACCACAGCCTGCCGTTCTCAACCTGATGAGGCCCAATGACCTCCTGTCTGTCATATTGCGCGGTAAGGAAAGGGTTGATCCGCAGATCCTCTGCCCGAAGCCGTTTGTATTCGGCGGCAGTACTCTGCGGGAGAGGATAGAACTTGGTCTTCGTTGGGCTCAGTCGTTCAATGATGCCGTGCGAACGAATTCCGAAGCCGTCTTGACTCTGTTCGATCTGAAACCGGCCACCAGGGCCAAAGACGGCCGTCTGTGCCGCCAAGAACAGCAGCATAACGAAGCTCATGTTGACGATTATGTATCGACCGAAAACTCAGGATCGTGCAGTGGCGATATTAACCCGTTTGCTCGGACAGTCTGTCCCGAAGCGGCGACGTTGGTTCGGGTATTCGTGGTTCGGTCGGCGTAGGTCCCGATAGGTGGCCTTCGCGGAAACTGGCCCGCTGAGATCCTCAACACTGGAAATGAAGTCCCGCAACCGCCGTCAGAATGCCCATGAGTGGCTGAAACGAGACTCGCAACGATAGTCCTCGACTAGCATGCGGTTGTATAGTATCACTGCATGCGCTTCCTACTTGCTTTGGCGGCGCTGGCCGCGCCGGCGTACCTCGCCGGCCAGTCCGTGCCGACTTTTCCGTCGGAGGGCATTGTCAGTTCCAGTGACTCCTCCTCCGCCAGCCTCGGTCTGGCGCGCGGCAGTCTGTTCACGATTTACGGATCGAACCTGGCCTCCGGCACCGCGACCGCAAATCGTCTGCCGTACCCGACCACACTCGCCGGCGCTACGGTCCACTTCCGGTCAGACGACTCAGTTTCCCCGGGTATATCAATTGATGCCCCGCTGCTCTATGCATCGCCTACGCAGATCAACGGCATTGTGCCTCCAGAATTCGCAGCAGAGACTGCGCTCATTTCCGTCGAGACCGCGAACAAATAGCGAACAAATAAACAAATAGGGACAGCAACAATTTACACCTTTTCCGAGATGCCGGCTGCGGCCGCGAGAGGGCGCTTGCGTGGTCCGGGAGGGCGGGATTCAAGATTACGGTCGAGTGTGCGGCCGAGTTGAAGAATGAACTCATCGCTGCCGAGTGGCAGGCCAACTCCCGTCGCCTGCCGCAGCCGTTCCTGGAACGCCTCCTCGCCCACGCTGGTGCGCAGCACTTCGCGCCAGCGCTCGCCCGAGTACCGCGACGACCACTGCGCCATGGCCAGGCGGCTTTCGGGATCCCATCCCTGGCAGTGGGCCTTCGCGCTCGACCAGGGATACTGGTCGGCTGTTTCAGCGAGCCCCGCCCGAACCGGATTGCGTTCCACATAGGACATGGCGCGCCATGTGGCAGGCTCGTCCAGCGGGCACGAGTAGAAACGGGCCTGCCAGAGGTGCCCGCAGCCACGCCGCAGCACGTTCGCGTAGCGCGCGTAGTCGCTGTGAGTGCGGCCGAAGACCCGGGCCAGGCTGATCTCGCGTCGCGGGACGGCGATGAAATGCACGTGGTTGGTCATGAGGCAGTAAGCCCAGACCTCGAGATCGTACCGGCCGGCGTACTCGAACAGAGTCTCGAGATACGCGCGGCGGTCCCGCTCATGCCAGAAGACATTTTGTCTATCGGTTCCGCGCTGTGTGACGTGGTGCGGCACGCCGATCGCGACCACACGTGATTTCCTCGGCATCATGCAGGTAGTGCAAGAGGGCGGCGGGTTCTCTCACGAAAAGGTGAAAATTGTTACTGTCCCCGTTTTTCACTCTCCGATATGGTCTCACGCCAAGTAGGGGCGTTCAGCAGTCTATTTCGAGGTTCGTAGGGCCTCCAGAACGGATATCAGTACATTCCGCTTGACCCATTTCCTATCACTCGTAGACTCGTCATCAGGCTCCAAGGGATGGGTCTTTACAGCCTTCGGGAGCTTCACTTGATGCGTGTTGACCTTCACCCCGTAATCGCATTGCTCTTGTGCGTCCTTGCCGTCAAACACGCACACGTACTGGACGGGCATGATGCTGTGCCCCTGAGACATGATGCGGTACAGCACGTCGATTGCTCCGTAATGCAGACCCGTTTTTGCCGCTCCGTCCGCCGGTCGAGCGCCGTCTTTTGATCTCCGCAGGAAGGCCAAATACTCGCCGCCCACGGCGTAGCTGACAAATGGTCCAAAATAGATGCGCTCTCCCTTGCGCACGCCCTTGAAGGGCGTCAAGACCTCCGCTTTGTAGATGGCGTCTGGGTAGTGCTCGCTATCTCCCGACAGAATATACACGACCGCCACAACGTCAGCCTGCTTGAAAAGATCTCCCAGATTGACGGTCGCTGGCTCGGAAATTTCGATCTGTTTCACCTGTCCTACAGCAAGGGTCGTGCAGATCGCCAATTCCGAAACTAGTACTCCGCTCCAAGAAAGGCACCGCATAGCAGTGATCATGATAATCGGAGTCGATCCTCACAGGCTGCCGGACGTGAAGTGGCTTTAGAGAAAAGACCAGCCCCGAACCCGCTTTGCCGTGATCGGACGTGTCCACGACCTGCGGTCTATTCCCTATCGCGCTCGGCCACGGCGAGGTCTTTGACCTCTTCAACCTCAAGGACGGCGACTCCGCGCCGCTCCCATGCCAGCTTCCCTACAAACGTGGCCGAGATGGTCATGAACGCCGTACCTCTGGGCGGATCAACGAAGACCGCACGCCTGAAACGCTGGACGTCCGTGCGGTTAGAGTTCTGTTCCGAAATACGCGGGATCACCCGAAACCTACAGCCTGGATCGGCAAGCGCGGTATGGTCGATCCCGTCGCTGATCACCGACGCCCGAAACTGCACCCTCTTCCCCTCCCACTTCTCCCGATGCCGGATGACCTCGCACAGGGTTGTCACGACAGGACGTTGCGGCTCGTTATCAGGAAGAATAGGTGGCGAAAAGTTCGTCCCAGTCAGGGCCGACAGTGCCAGTACTTTCGCGACCAGCATCGGGAGCAGTTGCATTGGCGACTCCGATTCTATCGCGAACAAACGTTGTTCCCGAAAGTGGCCTTTACGGAAACAACGGTGACACCGCGCTCCCGGCTCCGGCGAAGGTTCCGGTGCGGTCCGGCTTGGAATCGTGATCCGCCTCGGAAACCTCAGGATTGTGGCCTCACGTGGGCTCACCCCGCGAGTGACAGTGCGATCGTGGCACGGCATTCCGAAACACGCGGACCTCCCCGACGACGCGTCAAGGGCTGGCTGCTCTGGTTGCCCGGCTACAGGGCTCCAATCAAGAATGTCACCAGCACGTTCGTGCGGACTTCGATGGTTCCTGATTCGATCGGGGTCGGGACTCCCGGCGCCATTTCCGCCCTCGCCATCATGGTGTCCATCGGGCGGACAGGGACTCCGCCTCCCTGCTCCTCGGCGGAATAGACTCCGAGTATCTTTACCCGCAGGCTGCGAGCCATGACCTCGGCGATCGTTCGCGCTTTGGCCACGGCTTGCTTGACAGCTTCGGCACGCGCGGCCTCGGGCTCCCGCAGGGTGAACTG
>JAEYOU010000009.1 GCA_023411405.1 Pseudomonadota bacterium
GGCCCGGAGCGCCTTCGAGCGGCTCGGGGCCCGCCCCGCCGTCGCGCAGCTGGACGCGCTCTTCCGGAGCGGCGCGCGGCCCGGCGGGCTCACCGCGCGCGAGGTCGAGGTGCTCGCGCTCGTCGCCTCGGGACGGACGAACCGCGCGATCGCCGCTGCGCTCGGGCTCAGCGAGAAGACGGTGGTGCGCCACCTGAGCAACATCTTCGCCAAGCTCGACCTCCCCTCGCGGGCCGCCGCCACCGCCTACGCGTTCCAGCACGACCTCGTGTGAGTCGAACGACCCATCCGCTCCCCGATGGGGAATGGGTGGTCCGTCCGATGTGCCCGCGCCGGCGCTCCCGCATCCTCCGCGGGAGCTCGAGCATGGGAGGACGAGATGAACGCGGAGTACGTGCCGACGATCGTGGTGGGCGGTGGGCAGGCAGGGCTGGCGACGGGCCGGGAGCTGCAGCGGCGCGGGCTGCCGTTCCTGATCCTGGACGCGAGCGAGCGGATCGGCGACGCCTGGCGGCGCCGCTGGGACTCGCTGCGGCTGTTCACGCCGGCGCGCTGGGACGGGCTGCCGGATCTCCCGTTCCCCGCGCCAGGGGATGCGTTCCCGACCAAGGACGAGATGGCGGACTACCTCGAGGCGTACGCCCGCCGCTTCGCGCTCCCGGTGCGGAGCGGCGTCCGCGTGGAGCGCCTCTGGCGCGAGCGCGGCCGCTTCGTCGTCGCCGCGGGCGGGCGGCGAGTCGAGGCCGACCAGGTGGTCGTCGCCATGGCCAACTTCCAGCGGCCCCGGATCCCCGCCTTCGCGGGCGCGCTCCCCCCTGGCGTCCTCCAGCTCCACGCCCAGGAGTACCGGAACCCGACCGTGCGCGCTTCGTCGGCCACCACGTGCTCTCGCTGCGGAGCCCCGTCGGCCGGAGGCTCCGGCCGAAGCTCCTGCACGCGGCCGCGCCGCTGATCCGCGTGCGGCCGGCGGAGCTCCGGGCAGCGGGGGTGGTGCGGGTGCCCCGCGTGACGGGGGTCCGGGACGGTCGGCCGCTTCTCGCGGACGGAGGGGGAGACGAGCGCCGCCTGACCGGCCTCAGCGCCGGCCGGCGCGGACGATCCCGCGGAGCCGCGCCTTCTCGCGCTCGCCCTCGCGCGTCCGCACGTCGGTCCGCGCCCGCAGCGAGCCGAGGAGCGCGGCGGTGGCCGCGGCGACCGCCTCCACCGCGCGGTCGAAGGCCTCCCGGTCGGCCTGCGACGGCGCGGGGAGCCCGCTCACCTTGCGCACGTACTGGAGCGCGGCCGCGCGGACCTCGTCGCCGGTGGTGGGCGGGTCGAAGTTGTAGAGGACCCGGATGTTGCGGCACATCGGTCACCTCGCGGCGGCGCGAGGCGTGGCCGCGGCGTCGCCGCGCGAGCGCGCGAGCCCCGCGTCGACGCTCCACTCGCCCGGGCCGGCGAAGACCAGATAGAGGAAGAAGAAGCAGAACAGGAGCGCCGGCTCGCCGCCGTTCTGGGCGGGCCAGAACGACTTGGGGAAGTGGGCCATGAAGTACGCGACGGCCATCTCGCCCGCGAGCACGAACGCCACCGGGCGCGTGAAGAGGCCGAGCACGATCAGGAGGCCGCCGAACGTCTCCAGGATCCCGGCGAGGCCCATGAGCGAGAACCAGCTGTCCACCGGTCCGCCGCCCGGCGGGACGCCGAAGAGCTTCGCGGTGCCGTGCACGAGGAAGGCGAAACCGACGACGATTCGAACGATGGACCGCGCGCGGCCGGTCCAGGGGGACGGGGTCGGGTCGAGGAGGGCCATGACCGAGGGTCTAGGCGCGGGTGCGGCTCGCTTCAGCGGGATCGACGGGTAGTGAGGGGCGCCGCTGACGCGCCGCGCCGTGGCCACCCTCGCGGGGTGCGCGGTGTGGCCGCGAGGAGCGGGGCCCAGGCGCTCGGGGCAGGGGCGGCCCGCGGTGCGCCCGCCGCCTCGAGCCGTAGGTTGTCGAAACCGCGCCGGGTCCACATCCATTCAACGCGGGGCACGTGTGCCGCCAGGGCGGCGGCCTTCCCGGAGGAGATCCAATGGCACGCAGCGAAGGCAAGAACGGCCTGGCGCAGATCGCGCTCTGGCTTTCGATCATCGGGGCGCTGAACTGGGGGCTCGTGGGGTTCTTCAACTGGGACCTGGTCCGCGCCATCTTCGGCAACTCCAGCGCCACCGACGCGAGCGGCATCTCGCGCGTCGTGTACGCGCTCGTCGGCCTGGCCGGCCTGGCGCTCGCGTTCCTGGCGCCTCGCCTGCGCGCCCGCGACACGCAGCGGTTCACCGTGGGCGAGCGGGCGGAGGCACGCACCTAGGACCGAAGGGGAGGGCGGCGCCGCCCTCCCCTCCCGGCCGGTCAGCCCTCCTCCGCGGTCCGCTCCCTCGGCTGCTTCGATCGCGTGAGCACGAACGCCGCGAGGGAGGCGGGGACCGGCGTGTCCTGGACGACCACCACCGGGAGGAGGCGCGAGACCGCGATGAACACCGCCACGCCGATGGCGGCCATGCCGACGGTCACGGAGACCTCGCCCCAGGACGGCCAGTAGCTCCACGAGTCGCCCGCGTTGTAGGCGGTGAGGAAGGTGTCCACCCGCCAGAGCGCGCCGGCGCAGAGCGTCGCGGCGGCGCCCGCCACCCGGATCCGGTGGTCCTCGACCCGCTTCGTGAGGAACGCGAAGGCGGGGAGCAGGAACAGGCCCATCTCCAGCACGAAGAAGATGAGGTGGAAGTCCGGGATGGCGAGGAACCGGAGCTTCCCCGCTGCGTACAGGTCCACGAGCCGCAGGGCGGCGAAGAGGACGAGCAGGCCGCCGTTCACGCGGGAGATGTCCACGAGCAGCTCGTGGTCGTGCTTCGCGTTCCAGGCGTGGCGCATGAGGGCGGTGAGGACCACCACCGCGCCGAGCCCCATGCACAGGCAAGAGACGAGCGCGAGGAGGGGCAGGAGCGGGGTGTGCCAGAGCGGGTGGAGCTTCGGCCCCGCCACGAGCATGAGGCCGCCGAGGGAGCTCTGGTGCATGGTCGGGAGGAGCATCGCGAGCGCGATGACGTACGGCATCGCCCGCGCGAGCCGGCTTCCCCAGCGCTGGCCGAACGCGGACCACCGCGGGTGCGCGCTCGTCGCGGCGTGATCCAGGGCGGCGGGGAGCATCTCGATCCAGAGCACGCCGACGTAGGCGATGACGCAGATCGCCACCTCGAGCAGCACCGACGAGAGGTTCCACATCCCGGGCACCGCCAGCCAGTACATGTTCCACGGACGGCCGAGGGCGACGACGATCGAGGCCCCGCCGAGCGAGTAGGCGATGGCGCCGACGAGGACCGACGGCCGGACGAGCGGGTGGTACTTGCCGCGGTTCAGGAGATAGCAGAGCAAGCCGACCGAGTACGCGCCGGCGCCGATTCCGGTGAAGACGACGACGTTGACGGGCTCCCAGATGCCCCAGGCGTAGGCGTCGTTCATGTTGCTGACCGCGCCGATGCCGGCGACGAACCGCCAGGTGATCACGCCCTCGGCGACGCCGAACAGCGCGAGCAGCGTGATCATCCAGCGGTCGAGGATCGGCCCGCCGATGGGGCGCGGGTGGTGGTGCGCGCTCATTCGTCGTCTTCCTTTCGCGGCGCGTGCCCCTCCTGGGCGCGCTTCCGGTTCCTCCGGACGATCGCGGCGGCGGCGGCGTACAGCGCGATGGGGGTGAGGCCGTGCAGGTAGGGGGCGTGGGAGACGGTCTCGGAGAGCGAGGCGGGCGAGCTCGCGGGCATGTCGGGCAGGCCCAGGTCGCGGAACGAGACGCCCGCGCCGGCGAGGTAGAGCGCCTGCGTCCCGCCGCCGTCGTCCTCGCCGAAGATCTTCGGGTTGTACCGCTCGGGCGCGGCGGCGATCCGCCGGTGGGCCTCGGCGAGCAGGTCCGCGCGGCGTCCGAAGACGACCGCCTCCTCCGGGCAGACCTCGGCGCACGCCGGGTTGGCGGCCGCGTAGGCGCCGCCCCGGGCCGGGTCGGCGCGGTGGCGGCAGAGCTCGCACTTCACGATGCGCGGATCGGTCTTCGCCCACTCGAACTTGGGGATCGTGTACGCGCAGGCGATCTGGCAGTACCGGCACCCGAGGCAGAGCTCCTTGTCCCAGACGACGATGCCGGTGCCCCGCCGCTCGCCGCCGGTGTCCCGCTTCCCGGCGCCCTCCTTGTGGAGCGCGCCGAGCATGCAGACCGAGACGCACGAGGGGTCGACGCACTGCATGCACTGGCGCTTCACGAACGCGGTCGTGGCGCCGCCGGCCGCCGGCCGGGAGAGCGTGCGCGTCTTCACCACGGTGTTGGTGGTGCAGTCGAGCTCGCGCGGCTCGCCGGTCCAGGGCATGCCGTTCGACTCCTTGCAGGCGGCGACGCAGCCGCCGCACCCGACGCAGCGGGTGGAGTCGTAGAGGAGCCCGACGGCCTCGGGCTCCGGCGCGACCGGCTCGCGCGCCGCGCCGCGGCGGGGCAGCGCGGCGGCGGCCCCGGTGGCGAGCGTGCCGAGCCAGGCGCGGCGGGAGAGGCGGACCGTCATCGACCGTCCCTCGGCACCGGCGGGAAGACGGTCGTCAGCCACTGGGCGCCGATGAACAGCGCGACCCAGATCCCGATCGCGGCGAAGAACCCCAGCCGGCGCCAGGGATCGGCCGCCGGGCCGAGCGCCCCGCTCGCGGCCAGGAGGAGCGGCACCGCGAGCGGGAGCCCGAGGATGCCGACGACGCACGACTTCACGGTTCGTACGGCCCACGGAGGCGGCGCGCCCTGGGCGGCCGTCCGGGGGTGGATCTCGTGGGTGAACATGCCCCCCGGTAGAGCAAGGGCAGGGCCACGGGGACCGCGGGGCAGGTGCGCGAGATCACACGGCCCCGCCGGCGCGGTCCGGCGGTGGCAGGTGAAAGCTACGTGTACAGCTCGGCCAAGTGTCGGGAGCGGCTCGCGTTTTCGCTGTCAGATCCGTTATCACCTGAAAGAGGGAGTCGCGAACCATGCGGCCGCTGCGGCTCAGCGCTCGGGGTCCGGCTTCCCATCCGGCGTGCGCTCGGGCGCGTCCGCGTCGATGCCGAGCCGCTTCAGCTTCGAGAGGAGCCCGACCCGCGAGATGCCCAGGATGCGCGCCGCCGCGCTCCGGTTCCCCTGCGTGTAGCTCATCACGGCACGGATGTGCTCCTCCTCGAGGTCCGCCAGGGTGCGCCGGACCTCCCGCGGGACACGCGCCTCGGCCTTCGTGGCGGCGGCGCGGAGGTGCGCAGGCAAGGACGAGATCGAGAGGGCCCCCCCGGTCTCGAGGACCACGGCGCTCGCGATCACGTTCTCGAGCTCGCGCAGGTTCCCGGGGAAGTCGTAGGCCTCGAGCACCTCCATCACCGGCTCGGTGATGCGGTGGATGGTCTTCCCGTTCTCGCGGCAGTACCGGTCGAGGAAGTAGTAGGCGAGGAGCTCGACGTCGCCCTTCCGCTCGCGCAGGGGCGGGACGTAGATCGTGCTGATCGAGATCCGGTAGTAGAGGTCGCGCCGGAACCGACCCGCCTCGATCTCGCGCTCGAGGTCCCGGTTCGTCGCGGCGATGATCCGGACGTCGGCCTCGCGCTTGCGCGTCGATCCGACGCGGAAGTACTCGCCGCTCTGGAGGACGCGCAGGAGCTTGGACTGGACCGACGGGTCGACGTCGCCGATCTCGTCGAGGAACAGCGTCCCACCGTCGGCCTCCTCGAACACGCCCGGCCGCGCGGCGTCCGCGCCGGTGAAGGCGCCGCGCTCGTGGCCGAAGAACTGCGACTCGAAGAGCGACGAGGCGAACGCGGCGGAGTTGACGGCGATGAAGGGTTTCCCGGCGCGCGTCCCGAGCTCGTGGATGGCGCGCGCCACGAGCTCCTTGCCCGTCCCGCTCTCGCCCCAGACGAGCACGGTGTTGTTGCTCAGCGCGATCCGCTCCACCTCGCCCAGCGTCCGCATGAGCGCCTTGTCCTGCGTGACGAAGTCCTTGAACGCCTCGCGGAATCGCGGGCCCTGCCGGCCGCCCTGCTCCTGGAGCTGGTGCAGCTCCTCGCGGCGGCGCGACCCCTCCAGCGCGCGGTCGAGGCACGCGACGAGCCGCTCGCTCGGGACCGGCTTGCACAGGTAGTCGAACGCGCCGAGCTTCATCGACTCGACCGCGAGCTCCACGTCGCCCACGCCGGTGATGACCACGACCGCCATCCCGGGGTGGTGCGCGCGCGCCCAGCGCAGCACCTCCATCCCGGTGACCATGGGCATGTCCATGTCGAGCAGGAGCAGGTCGAAGCGCCCGGCGGCGATGGTGTCCATCGCCTTCGTGCTGTCGTCGAGGACCTGGACCTCGTACCGCCCGGTCTGGGCGAGCAGCGTCTCGAAGCAGTGCAGGACGGCGCGGTCGTCGTCCAGGACGAGGATCCGGCTCATGCGTCGCGCCCCCTGGCCGGCAGCCGCACCGTGAACACGGTCCCGCGGCCCACCTCGCTCCGGAGCTCGATCCGACCCTGGTGCGCCTGCACGATGCCCTCCACGATCGCGAGCCCCAGGCCGCTGCCGCCGGCGGCGTGACGGGTAGTGAAGAACGGGTCGAAGACGCGGGCCTGGAGCTCCCTGGGGATGCCGCACCCGTTGTCCTCGACCGACAGGGTCACCGCGGCGCCGCCGTCCACCGCCGCCGCGCGCACGGCGATGCGGCCGGCGCCGTCGCCCGGGAGCGCGCCGGCGGCGTTCTGGAGCAGGTTCACGACCACCTGCTGGAGCTGGGCGAGGTTGCCCCGCACGGGCGGGAGCCCGGCGGCGAGGTCCACCTCCACCGGGAAGTGCTTGAGCCGGTTGTGGAGGAGCCGCATCGACGCCCGGACGACGTGCGCGAAATCGACCTCCTCGTCGAGGCGCCCGTCGTCGGCGCGCGCGAAGCTCCGGAGCTCGCGGACGATGGTCCCGATCCTCTCGGCGCCCTCGGTCATGTCCTGGAGGAGCACCGGGAGCTGCTTCCGGAAGAACCGGTACTCGAGGCGCGCGACGCGGAGGTCCGGGCGCCGCTCGGCCTCGGCGTCGAGGACCGGGAGGACGTCGTCGAACGCCTCGGTGAGGAGCGTCATGTTCCCGTGGAGGAACTGGATCGGGTTGTTGATCTCGTGGGCGATGCCGGCGACGAGCCGCCCGAGCGAGGCGTGCTTCTCGGTCTGCACGAGCTGCACCTGCTTCTCGGCGAGGCTCGTGTACGCCTCCTGGAGCTGCTGCTCGCGGAGCCGGAGCCCGCGCATGATGGTCGAGGTGATGGTCATCGAGGCGACGAGCGTCACGAGGAAGATGAGCGCGATCGCCACCCGGAAGATCGCCTGCGCACCCGGCACCGCCGAGACGCCGGTGAGGACCCACGGGAGGCCGGCGTCCAGCTCGACCCACACGAGCGAGAGGAAGAGCGCGAACGTCCCCGCGCCGAGCAGCCAGGCCGCGCGCCGCGGGAGCAGCATCACCGCCGCGTTCGCGTGGATGAGGTACAGGCAGATGAGCGGGCTCGTGGCGCCGCCCAGGAAGTGGATGAGGACGGTGAGGGCGACGAGGTCGAGGGCGATCTGGAGCCCCGCCTCCGCGCTCCCGCTCGCCGCGGCCGCCCCGGGCCAGCGGCGCCGGAGCCGGTGGGAGGCGGCGAAGAGGACGTTGTAGCAGGCGATCACCCCCGCCACGCCGAGCGCCTTGTTCACGTCGAGCGCGACGCGGAACACGTGGACGGCGGCGAGGACGGCGAGGACGAGCCCGCAGGCGAACGCCCAGCGCACCCGGATGAACCAGCCGAGGAGCTGGTGCAGGTCGCGGCTCCGCGGCGGGGGCGGCTGCAGGTCCGGGAGCGGGCGCCCGGAGGGCAAGGGGCGCGCCTCCCAGCCGGGCGCAGGGGCAGGCGATGTGGGCGGGGCGGCGTCGTGCATCGCGGGGCCGGTCCAGCATGCCACAACCGGGCCCCCGCGCGCTCACCCCCCGGTCTCCGCAGGGGCGCGCGAGGCCGCCGTGCCCTCGCCCGGCGCCTTCGCCCCTCCGCTCACCGCCGGCGCCACGGGCAGCAGGACCCGGAACGTCGAGCCGCGCCCGAGGCCGCTGTCCGCCTCGATGAGCCCGCCCGAGCGCCGGACGATGCCGTACGAGATCGACAGGCCGAGCCCCGCGCCCTGGCCCACCGGCTTGGTCGTGAAGAACGGGTCGAACACCCGCGGCAGCACGTCCGGCGGGATGCCCACGCCGTTGTCGCGCACCTCGATCACGACGTGCGGGCCCTCCCGGCGCGCCTCGACGGCGATCACGTTCTCCTCCCGGGCCCGCGGCGGCAGCGCGTGCGCGGCGTTCACGAGCAGGTGCAGGAACACCTGCCGGAGCTCGTGCGCGCGGGCGCGGGCCGGCGGCAGCGCGCCGGTGATCCGGACGTCGAGCCGGGCGCGCAGCTCGAGCTCGCGGCGGCACATCTCCAGCGCCGCGCGCAGCTCCGGCC
>JAEYOU010000110.1 GCA_023411405.1 Pseudomonadota bacterium
GGCCGGAGCCGGAGCCGGAGCCGCCGCGGGCCGAGGCGCCGGGGCCGCCGCGCCTGCGGCGGGCGCCTTCCCTTCCACCAGCTCCTTCACCTTGGTGATGAGGGCCTGGCTCTCGAAGGGCTTCGCGATGTGGCCGTCGGCGCGGGCGGAGCGGGCGCGGGCCTCGTCGAACGCCTCGAACGTCCCGGCGAGCAGCAGCACCGGGATGTGCTTCAGGCTGGGATCGCCCTTGATCGCCTCGCAGACCTCGTAGCCGTTCTTCCTCGGCATCACCACGTCGGCGAGGATCACGTCGGGGCGGAGCTCGCGCGCGCGGGTGACCGCGTCCTCTCCGTTGTCGACGGAGGTGACCTTGAAGTCCTCGTTCGCGAAGGTGATGCCCACGACCTTCTGGATGGTGATCGAGTCGTCCGCGAGGAGCAGGTTCTTGGGCATGGGCGTCTGAAGACTTCGCGAGAGGAGAGAAGCCGTATCCAGTAACCCCGCGATTCCCCGAATGTCAAGATTTGCCGGGCGTTTGAGCCTACTCCCGCGTCCGAGCCCGTACCCGTGCCCGCGCCCGCGGAGGCCCCGGACTCACGCCCCGAAGAGCGTGTCCCACGGTGGACGTACGACGTCCGGCCCGCCCTCCCCCACCCCGAGCACCCGATCGGCGAGGACGCCCACGCCGGCGCCGCCGGCGTCCACGAGCAGCACGGTCCGCGCCGGGCCGGCGGGCGCGCCGTACACGGTCCCGAGATCGACCACGGAGTGGAGCGATCGCGCGTGATAGAGGAGCCCACGGTGCGAGGGCGGCGTGAGCGGCACCGGCGCGAGCCGGGGCTCCTCGAGCACCTGCATGAGGAGCGACAGGGGCACCGCGAACACCTTGCCGGCGCGGGAGAAGCGGAGCTCCCGCTCGGCGAAGGGGCCGAGGTCCGGCGGCGCGTCGGGGTTCTCGACCGCGGGCTCGAGCGGCGCGAAGCCGAGGCTCGAGACGGCGAGCTCGAGCGCCACGGTGCCCCCCGCGACCACGGCGCCGGAGAACGGCGCCGGCTGCGGCAGCGGCGTCGGGACGGGGAGCTGGAAGAACTCTGCGCCTGCGAGGTCGACGATCCCGTGGAGCGCCTCCACGCGCAGCGCGAACCGCGGCGTACCCTCCGTGAGCAGCGCGTAGGGGGTGGACCCACCCGGCAGGCCGAGGACGGTGGAGACGAAGGCCGTCGGATACGTCTCGCCCCGCGCGACGATCTCGCCGCCCTCCGCGGGCGCGGGCACGATCTCGCGCAGGTAGGAGAGGCGGAGGGCGAGTCGGACGCCGCCGGCCGAGAAGAGGAGCGCCTTGCGGTCCGACGGGAGGTCCACGGGGCCATGATATACACGTCGTGATGAGCGCGTCGGTGCTCCTCGTGGACGACGAGCGCTTCGCGCGCACCGTGTACTCGGACTACCTGCGCGCGAGCGGGTACGAGGTCGAGGTGGCGCCCGACGCGGAGGCCGCGCTCGGCCTCCTGAAGCGCCGGCGGTTCGACGTCCTCCTCACCGACGTGATCCTCCCCGGCTCGTCCGGCCTCGACCTCATGGGCATCGCCAAGGGGCTCGACCCGAACCTCGAGGTGGTGGTCATCACCGCGCTCGACAAGGTCGATCCCGCCGTGCGCGCCATGAAGTCGGGCGCGAGCGACTACCTCGTGAAGCCGGTGACGCCCGAGGGGCTCCAGCTCGCGGTCCAGCGCTGCCTCTCCACCCGCGCGCTGCTCGACGAGAACAAGGCCCTGCGCGCGCACCTGAAGCTGTTCGAGGCCGGGCAGCGCATCGCCGCCACCCTCGACCGCGACACGCTGGTGCCGGTCGCGCTCTCGGCGGTGGCGAGCGCCTGCCGGTCCACCGGGGCGGTGCTGTTCGAGAAGACGGCGGACGGCGAGTGGGTGCTGTGCGGCGCGCACGGGCTCGCGTACGAGCTCGCCGCGGAGCTGCTCCGGCTCTGCCGGCCGGGGCTCGACGGCCTCGGGGAGGCGCCGCACGGGGTGGACCTCCTCCCCGGGACCGACACCGAGCTCGGGCCGCGCGCGCTCCTCCTGCCGGTGACGGGCGAGGGCAAGGCGGTGGCCGCCATCGCGGTGCTGGTGGCCGGCGCGCTCGACGCGGTGGAGGCGGAGGCGGCGGGGTTCCTCTGCCGGAACCTCGGGCTCGCGCTGCACAACCTCGGCCGGCTGAAGCAGGTCGAGCACCTCGCCTACCTCGACGACCTCACGCACCTGTACAACACCCGCTACCTCGACATGGTGCTCGACCGCGAGGTGCAGGGCGGCCGCCCGTTCACGGTCCTCTTCATGGACCTCGACCGGTTCAAGCGGGTGAACGACGAGCACGGGCACCTCTCCGGCTCGCGCCTCCTCGTCGAGGTGGCCCGGGTGCTCCGCTCCTGCGTGCGGGACGACGACATCCTCGTGCGCTACGGCGGCGACGAGTACGTGATGCTGCTCGTCGGGATCGACTCCGGCGGGGGCCTCAAGGTGGCCGAGCGGATCCGCCGGGCGGTCGAGGACCACCGGTTCCTCTCGCGCGAGGGCTCGCGGGTGCGGATCACCTGCTCCATCGGCCTCGCGAGCTTCCCCGAGCACGCAGCGAGCAAGGCCGAGATCCTCGACATGGCCGACCGCGCCATGTACCGCGGGAAGCGGTCGAGCCGGAACGTGGTCTACATGGCCTCGAAGGACCTGCCGCCGGTGCCGCCGGGGGAGCGGGAGCGGGAGAAGGAGCACGCGGGGTAGGGCCGCGTCGCCCGCCCCGCGGGGGCTCACTTCTTGGCCACGTACTTCCGGACGTCGAAGGCCACGGCCGAGACGATGATGACCCCCTTCAGGATGAGCTGGATGTAGGGGTTCGCGCCGATGAAGGTCAGGCCGTAGTTGATGACGCCGAAGATCAGCACGCCGACGACGATGCCCGGGACGGTCCCGATGCCGCCCGTGACCGACACGCCCCCGACGACGCAGGCCGCGATCGCGTCGAGCTCGTAGGAGGTGCCATAGTTGTTCGTCGCGCCGCCGGTGCGGCTCGCCTCGAGGACGCCCCCGAGGCCGTAGAGGGCGCCGGCGATGGTGTACATGACGATCGTGGTCGCGAAGACGTTGATGCCCGAGACCTGGGCCGCGTTGACGTTGCCGCCGATCGCGTAGACGTTCTTGCCGAACGTGGTCTTGTTCATGAGCACCCACATGAACACGGCCACCGCGAGCGCGATGAGGACGATGTACGGGAGCGAGACGATGTCGTGGCCGAAGAGCCGGATGTCGAACGCGCCGGTGCCGAGGGCGGTGAAGTCGTCGCGCAGCCCGCCGATCGGCTGGGAGTTGTTGGGCTCCATGTCGAAGTAGAGCCCGTTGACGCCGTAGATCCAGGCGAAGGCGCCCAGGGTGGCGATGAACGGGGCCACGCCGAACTGCGCGATGATCCACCCGTTGAGCAGGCCGAAGAGCGCGCAGACGGCGACCGCGGCGAGGATGGCGATCGCGAGGGTCGCCCAGGGCGCGTGGACCCAGAGCCAGCTCTTGTAGAGCTCCGGGTAGAAGAGGCGCAGGTACTCGGGCGACTGGAGCAGCGACGCCGAGAGGACCGCCGAGATGCCGACCATCTTCCCGGCGGAGAGGTCCGCGCCGGCGGTCAGGATGGCGAACGAGGCGCCCAGCGCCACGATGAGCCGCGTCGAGTTGTGGATGAAGACGTTCTTGAAGTTCCCGAGCGTCAGGAACGAGCCGAGGTCCTCGTACCAGGCGTAGCCGGCGATCGCGAGCACCACCACCACCATCGCCGCGAAGATCGCGTTGTCGGACAGCACCTGCACGAGCCGCTCTCCGAGCGGCCTGCCGGGCTCGGCGGGCCCGGCGGGCCCGGCCGGCGGCGGCGAGGGGAGCGGGTTCTGGTTCGCGGCCATCGGGATGACACCCTCCGTATCACATGAACTGGGCCGCGAGCCGCATGATCTCCTCCTGGCTCGCGCGCTCGCCTTCGAGGAAGCCGGACACGCGGCCCTCGCACATGACCATGATCCGATCCGACATGCCGATGAGCTCCGGCATCTCGGACGAGATCATCACGATGCTCTTCCCCTGCTGCGCCAGCTCCGCGATGATCGTGTAGATCTCGTACTTGGCGCCGACGTCGATCCCGCGGGTGGGCTCGTCGAGCAGCAGGATCTCCGGCTCGGTGAGGAGCCACCGCCCGAAGAGCACCTTCTGCTGGTTGCCGCCCGAGAGGTCGCGGATGAGCGTGGAGAGCGAGGGGGTCTTCACCCGGAGCCGCTCGACGACCCGCGCCGCGGCCTTGCGCCGGGTGTCGTCGTCGAGCAGCCCGACCCGCACGTAGCGGCGCAGGTTGGCGATGAGGCTGTTCTCGAGGACGGAGAGCGACGGGAAGATCCCGGAGCCGCGCCGGTCCTCGGTGAGCAGCGCCATGCCGAGCCGCTTGGCGTCCGCGGGCGACTCGATGCGCACCGGCCTGCCCTGGAGCTCGATCGCGCCGTGCGCGACGGTGCGCAGCCCGAACAGCGCCTCGACGAGCTCGGTGCGCTGCGCGCCGACGAGGCCGCCGATGCCGAGGATCTCGCCGCGGCGCAGCTCGAACGAGACGCCCTTGAACGACCTGGGCAGGGGGGAGGTGAGGTCCTTGACGCGGAGGATGACCTCGCCCGGCGCGTTGTGGCGCTCGGGGAAGCGGTGGGTCAGGTCGCGGCCCACCATGTTCCGGATGATGAGGTCCTCGCTGAGCTCCGCCGCCGGCCAGGTCCCCACCCGGCGGCCGTCGCGCATGATCGTGACCTCGTCGGAGATCCGCAGGATCTCCTCCATCTTGTGCGAGATGTAGATGATGGCGACGCCGCGGGACCTGAGATCCCGGATGATCCGGAAGAGGTGCTCGACCTCGTGCTCGGTCAGGGACGAGGTCGGCTCGTCCATGATGATGACCTTGGAGCTGTAGGAGACCGCCTTCGCGATCTCGACCGACTGGATCTTCGAGACGGAGAGCGCTCCCACCTTGGCGGCCGGATCGATCGGCATCCCGAGATCCCGGAAGAGCGCCGCGGTGGCCCGGTACATCGCCGCGTGATCGACGAAGGGGATGGGGCCGACCCGGCGGAGCGGGAAGCGCCCCAGCCAGATGTTCTCCATCACGCTGCGGTGCGGGATCGGGTGCAGCTCCTGGTGGATCATCGAGATCCCGTGGCCGAGGGCCACCTTGGGCTCCGAGACGTCGATCCTTCGCCCGTCCAGGAAGATCTCGCCCTGGTCCGGCGTGTAGAGGCCGAACAGGACCTTCATCAGAGTGGACTTCCCCGCCCCGTTCTCGCCCATGAGGGCGTGCACGGTGCCTGGGCGGACCTGGAGGCTCACGTCGTCGAGCGCCCGGACGCCCGGGAACTCCTTCGACACGTGTCGCATCTCCAGCAGCAAGCCGTTCGAGCTCAAGGCGACACCCCGTCGGCCGTCATGCGAGTCGGGGGGGCGGCCGCCTTCGACCGCCCCCCCGGAAGTGTACCTCAGGGACCGGGACCGGCCCGATCCATCGCTACTGGGCTTCGGCCATGTTCGCCTTGGTGATCGGCTTGTAGTCGACCCAGACGTACTTCCCGTCCTTGATCTCGTAGCCGACGTTGTCCTTCGTCGGCGCCTGCCCCTGCGCGAGCACCATCGAGAGCTTCGCGGTGGCCGCGCCCTGGTTCTTGGCGTCGTTCAGGACGGTCCCGAGCAGCGTGCCGTCCTTGAGAGCCTGGAGGGCGGGGGCGGTCGCGTCCACGCCGACGACGGGCATGAACTTGCCGCCCTTGAAGTAGCCGGCAGCCTTGAGCGCCTCGATCGCGCCGAGGGCCATGTCGTCGTTGTTGGCGAACACGAACTCGATGCTCTTGTGGGCGCCGAGGAACGCCGCCATCTTCTCCTGGCCGCGGACGCGATCCCACATGCCGGTGTCCTCGGCGAGCTTCTGGACCTTGATGCCCGCGTCCTCGACCGCCTTGATCGAGAACTTGGTGCGCAGCTCGGCGTCCTGGTGGCCCGGCTCACCCTTGAGCATCACGTACTGCATGACGCCGTCCTTGTTCAGGTCGGCCTCGGGGTGCGCCTTCCAGTAGTCGACCGCGAGCTTGCCCTCCATCGTGCCCGACTGCTCGGCGATGGCGCCGACGTAGTACGCCTTCTCGTACTTCTTCATGTCGTCCGCGAACGGCTCGCGGTTGAAGAAGACCACCGGGACCTTCGCGGCCTTGGCCTTCTGGATGATCACGCCCGCGGCGGCGCGGTCGACGGGGTTGATGGCGAGCGCCTTGACCTTCTTCGTGAGGAAGAGGTCGACCTTGTCGTTCTGCGTGGCCTGGGAGTTCTGGCTGTCGACCATGTCGACCTTGGCCTTGCCCTCCGCGGTCTTGAGGATGGCGTTCCGCACGCCGGTCATGAAGGTGTCGTCGAACTTGTAGATCGCGACGCCGATGGTGGGCACGTCGGCGGCGACCGCGACGCCCGCGGCCGCGAGGGCGGCGACGACACCGAAAAGGACGGTCTTCTTCATGTGTGGACCTCCGCTGCGAAGCGCTGCTCGGAAACCTGCTCCCTCACCACTCCACCCCGTGCTGCCCTGCACATCGTGCCGGCGTACTTTCGCTCGAAAGCTCGGACGGCAACAACCGGTTTCTGTTGCTTACGATTCCCTACGCAATCGCGGCGCCATCCGCGGCCCCCGTGACGAAAAGCCGTGGTTTCTTGCCGGTTTGCCGCTCGTACGCCCCGAGGACCTCGGTCTCGAGGTTCTTGACCGCCGAATGGGGGACCAGATTCACGGTACACCCCCCGAAGCCGCCGCCCGTGATCCGCGCCCCCGCGACGCCCGGCACCCGCCGGGCGAGGGCGACGAGGACGTCGATCTCCTCGCAGCTCACCGCGTAGTCGTCGCGCAGCGAGTCGTGCGAGGCGTTCATGAGCGCGCCGAAGCGGGCCAGGTCCCCGCGCCCGAGCGCCTCCTTGCTCTCCAGCACGCGCGCGCACTCGGTGATGACGTGCCGGCAGCGCCGGTACACGGTCGGTACCATGTCGTCCGCGCAGGCGGCGAGCTGCTCCAGGGTCGCGTCCCGGAGCGCCGCCACCCCGGGGAAGCGCGCCCGGAGGGCCGCGACCCCGGCGGCGCACTCCGCGCGCCGGGTGTTGTACTCCGAGCCCACGAGCGCGTGCTTCACCCCGCTGTCCACGATGGCGATCACGTGATCGCCGAGCGCCAGCGGGACGAGCTCGTGCGCCAGCGAGCGGCAGTCGAGGAAGAGCGCGTGCCCCGCCCGCCCCATGAGCGAGATGAACTGATCCATGATCCCGCACTTCATCCCGACGAAGTCGTTCTCCGCCTGCTGGCAGAGGCGGGCGAGGCGCGGGCCGGGGATGTCGAGACCGAGGAGCGCCCGGGCCACCTCGCCGGTCGCGACCTCGAGCGCGGCCGAGGAGGAGAGCCCCGCGCCCTGGGGCACGTTCCCCGCGAAGGCGAGGTCCATGCCGGCGAGCGGCATCCCCGCGCCGGCGAAGGCCCAGAGCACGCCGCGGACGTAGTTGCTCCAGGGGTGGGCGAGATCCCGCTCGATGGGGCGGTCCACCGCGAAGGTCACGGTCTCGCCGTAGTCCGCGGAGTGGACGCGCACCTCGGCGCCGTCGCGGCGGCGGCCGGCCATCTCGATCCCGAACTCGAGCGCCACCGGCAGCACGAAGCCGTCGTTGTAGTCGGTGTGCTCGCCGATGAGGTTCACCCGGCCGGGCGCCCGCCGGGTGAGGATGGGACCGCCGCCGCCGAACCGCTCGACGAGGACCTCTCGCATCGCGCGCATGTCACCCCTCCGCGTCCGCCCGGCGGACCTCGTCCACCGAGCCGGGCCCGACCCGGCGGAGCTCGGCGGCGCTCTCCTCCGCCAGCTTGTCCATGATGAAGTTCCCCGCCCCCGCCTCGCAGCCGGCGAGGTACTTCAGCTTCGTGGCCGTGCGGAGCGGCGGGTAGAACTCGAAGTGCAGGTGCGACTCCGGGTGATCGGCGCCGTCGGTCGGCGCCTGGTGGCAGACCATGATGTACGGGAACGGCTTCTGGAAGAGGGCGTCGTACTTGAGCAGCAGCCCCTTCAGCACCGCCGCCAGGTCCTCCACGTCCGCGCCCGACCACTCCACCATGCTCGCCTGGTGGCGCTTGGGCGCGAGGTAGACCTCGTACGGATACCGGGCGAAGAACGGAACGAAGGCGACGAACTGCTCGCCCTCGAGCACGATCCTCCGGCCGTCCGCGCGCTCGGCCTGGACGGTGTCGCAGAAGAGGCACCGCCCGTGCTTCAGGTGGTGCGCCCGCGACGCCTCGAGCTCCCGCTGCGGGATCGGGGGGACGAACGGGAAGGCGTAGATCTGGCCGTGCGGGTGGTGGAGCGTCACCCCGACCGCCTCGCCCTTGTTCTCGAAGACGAAGACGTACTCGATGCCCTCGCGCGCGCCGAGCACCGCGGTCCGGTCGCGCCAGACCCGCGCCAGGTTCGCGATGCGGCGCAGCGGCATGGTCGCGAGCGCCGCGCGGTGGTCGGGCGAGTACAGCACCACCTCGCAGACGCCGCGGGCCTGCGCCACGGGCGAGACCGGCGTCGCCTCGACCGCGGGCGCCGGCGGCGCCGCCTGGAGCGAGGGGAACTTGTTCTCGAACACGACGACGTCGTAGTCCGGGGCGGGTACCTCGGTCGGGAACCCGCCCGGCTTGGTCGGGCAGAGCGGGCAGTAGTCCTCCGGCGGGAGGAACGTGCGCTCCTGGCGGTGCGTCGCGGTGATCACCCACTGCGCGAGGAGCGGGTGCCAGCGGAGCTCGGACACGCCTAGGGCTCCTTCCCGGCCGGACGCGCCGGCGGTGGCTCGGGGAAACGGTAGAAGGTGAGCTCGCGCCCATCGGGCAGGCGGATCACCTGCTTGTCGGGCGGCGGCTCCGCGGGCGGGCGGGCGGGAGGCGGCTCGCTGGTTCGGGTCACGTTCACTCCATGTTCAGGCATCGGGTCCAGGGCCGTCGCGGCGCCGCGCTCACACGACCTTCACCTCGAGGCCGCGCTCGCGCAGGGCCGCGAGCTCGCCTGCGTCGGCGGCCGCGTCCGTGATGAGCAGGTCGATCTCGTCGAGGTCGGCGAACTTCGCCAGGGCGATCTTGCCGATCTTGCTGGCGTCCGCGAGCACCACCCGCCGCCGCGCCGCTCTCACGAACAGCGCCTTCATCTCCGCCTCGGCCACGTTCACGTTCGTCACGCCCTGCTCGGCGTCGACGCCGGAGACGCCGATGAGCGCGAGGTCGGCGTGGATGCGCGGGAGGATGAACTCGGCGAACGGGTTGACGAGCGAGTGCTGCTTCGGCCGGAGCGTGCCGCCGGTGACGATGGTGGTGATGTCGGGGTCGGCCTCGAGGATCGCCGCGATGTTGAGGCCGTTGGTGAAGACGGTCGGCTTCTTCTTCTGCTCGACGAGCTTGCGGGCCGCGGCGGTGACCGTCGTCCCCACGTCGAGGATCAAGGTGTCGCCGGAGGAGACGAGCTCGACGGCGGCGGCGGCGATCCGGTCCTTCTCCGCCATGTGCGAGCTCTCCTCGACCTGGAACGGCCGCTCGAGCCCGATCTTCTCGGCGAGGATCGCCCCGCCGTGCGTGCGCCGGAGCACGCCCTCCTTCTCGAGCGCGTCGAGGTCCTGCCGGATCGTCACCTCGGAGACCTCGAGCCGGCGCGCGAGCTCGGCGACGAGGCACCGCCCCTCCCGCTTGAGCCCTGCCACGATCTCGCGCCGCCGTTCCTCGGGGAACATCGCGCCTCCTCGCCGCCGCGTTCTCCGCTCTTACAGATACCTTCGAGTACCACTCAATACCCTAAACGAAGGATGTCGTTTGTCTTCGTTTCGCGCGGTGGTCGCCTGCTCCTGGAAGGTACCCATTGCTCGGCTGGGTGTGTCGGACCCGAAAAAGACGAGCCGCGCAAAGGGCTTGGAGGCCCTTGGCGCGGCTCGGGATCCGTCCCGGGGGACCTGGAGAGGGGTGGCTCAGTAGTCCATGTCGTCCATGCCGCCCATGCCGCCCATGCCGCCGCCGGCCGCGGGCGACGCCTTCTTCTTCGGCTTCTCGGCGACCATGGCCTCGGTGGTGAGGAGCAGGCTCGCGACCGAGGCGGCGTTCTGGAGCGCGGTGCGCGCCACCTTGGTCGGGTCGATGACGCCCGCCTTGTCGAGATCCTCGAAGACCTCGGTCTGCGCGTTGAACCCGAACGCGCCCGCGCCCTCGACGATCTTGCTCACCACGACCGGCCCGTCCCAGCCGGCGTTCTGGGCGATCCGCTTCGCCGGCCACTCGAGCGCCTTGGCGACGATCTGCACGCCGAACCGCTGGTCGCCCTCGGCCTTGACGCCCTGGAGCGCCGCGAGCGAGCGCAGGTACGCGACGCCGCCGCCCGGCACGATGCCCTCCTCGACCGCGGCGCGGGTGGCGTGGAGCGCGTCCTCGACCCGGGCCTTCTTCTCCTTCATCTCGGTCTCGGTGGCGGCGCCGACCTGGATCACCGCGACGCCGCCGGCGAGCTTCGCCAGCCGCTCCTGCAGCTTCTCGCGGTCGTAGTCGCTCGTCGTCTCCTCGATCTGGGCGCGGATCTGCTTGATGCGCCCCTCGATGTCGGCCTTCTTGCCCTCGCCGTCCACGACGGTGGTGTTGTCCTTGTCGATCGTGATCCGCTTGGCGCGGCCGAGGTCCTTGAGCGAGAGCTGCTCGAGCTTGATGCCGAGCTCCTCCGCGACGACGTTGCCGCCCGTGAGCACGGCGATGTCCTTCAGCATCTCCTTGCGGCGATCGCCGAAGCCCGGCGCCTTCACGGCGCAGACGTGGAGGGTGCCCCGGAGCTTGTTCACCACCAGGGTCGCCAGCGCCTCGCCCTCGACGTCCTCGGCGACGATGAGCAGCGGCTTGCCCGCGCGCGCGACCTGCTCGAGGACGGGGATGAGGTCGGCCATCGCCGAGATCTTCTTCTCGGTGATGAGGATGTACGGATCGTCGAGGACCGCCTCCATCCGGTCGGCGTTGGTGACGAAGTACGGCGAGACGTAGCCGCGGTCGAACTGCATGCCCTCGACCACCTCGAGCGTGGTCTCGAGGCCCTTCGCCTCCTCGACCGTGATCACGCCCTCCTTGCCGACCTTCTCCATCGCCTCGGCGATGATGTTGCCGATCGTCTCGTCGCCGTTCGCCGAGATCGTGCCGACCTGGGCGATGTCCTTCTTCCCCTGCGTCGGCTTCGACTGCTTCTTCAGCTCGGCGACCACGACCTCGACCGCCTTGTCGATGCCCCGCTTCAGGTCCATCGGGTTGTTGCCCGCGGCGACCAGCCTCAGGCCCTCCTCGAAGATCGAGCGGGCGAGCACGGTCGCGGTGGTCGTGCCGTCGCCGGCCTTGTCGGAGGTGCGGGAGGCGACCTCGCGGACCATCTGCGCGCCCATGTTCTCGAAGCGCGCCTCGACCTCGATCTCCTTCGCGACCGTCACGCCGTCCTTCGTGACCGTCGGCGAGCCGAAGCTCTTCTCGATGACGACGTTGCGGCCCTTGGGCCCGAGCGTCACCGCGACGGCCTCCGCGAGCGTCTGTACGCCGCGCAGGATTGCCTCGCGGGCGGGCTGGTGAAATGCGATCTCCTTGGCCGGCATGCCGAGACTCCTTGTTCGAGAAACTTCCGTTAAATCGTTGGTTTGAGCGGCGACTTCGCTTGGCAGTCGCCCGGAGCGAGCGCTAATGTAACCGTCCGTCGTGGACGGTCAAGCGAGGTCAGGCGCGCCGCGGGAGGGCGCGGCCCGACCCCCGGATGGGAGGTCGCGTGGGAGGCAACCGAGAGGACGGCGTACCGCCAGGGGCGGACCGGCTCGACCGGTTGCTCGACGCCGCCGGCGCGGCGCTCGAGGAGGGCCGCCCCGAGGATGCGCTCGCCCGGGCGGAGGAGGCCGCGGCCGCGGATCCTCGCTCCGCCGCGGCGCTCCACTACCGCGCCGCCGCGCTCGAGGAGCTCGGCCGGACCGAGGACGCCCGGCTCGCGTACGCGCGGGCGCTCTCCGTCGGCAAGGACGACCCCGAGCTCCTGCTCGGCGCGGCGCGGTTCCTCGTCGAGGGGCTGCCCGACGGCGCGCAGGACCACGCCGATCTCGACGAGGGG